>JAGLUC010000431.1 GCA_023134955.1 Methylococcales bacterium
ACCGCGCAATGACTAAGTTCACACACCCTTTTGATCCACTATTGGCACAACAATACTCTGAGCGTGTTAAAGAATGTGAACAGCAAATAACAGATACTCGTCAGTTGTTTTATTGCTTAAATCAGCCAATAAAACAGCAAGATGTTTTATTTAGTGCTTATCAATTTGTTGATAACAATATAAAGAATGCAAAGCAATATTATTCAGTTAATCAAGCAGGAAGTGGGACTTTAGCCCCACATGACTCAGGTAAGACTAAAGCCTCATTTCCAGATTACGAGCAGATTGCTAATAAAGGGAGATTTGATACATTAAAAGTAATTCCAATTGCACCTTTACCTGAAGCACTACAAACTCAGGATAACTTTGTTAACTTTGTTAACTGTGTTAATCAGGCAGCGGCAATTAGTTTGACACAGCCCTGCTGGTTACAAAATATTTCTCAGATTTCATCCAGTCAGGTTAAAAGCGCTGTACAGATGATGTCTGTTTATCTGCAAATGACTGGCTCCAGGGGGCAGGGGAGTGTTGATTTGCAGGGAGCCTACCGCTCATTAATACTGGCTACAGGGGGTAAAACTCCCTGTTTATATAGTGTTGGCTATAGTCAGCAAACTAATATCATAACGGAGATGTTTGATTTTGCATGTATTCAACTGGCTTTGGCTCAGTTTCCCAGAGTGCTGTTTCCAGAGATACTGGGCTTTACCCTGGCTTTTTGCCAGATGCCAAGCATTATTGAAATCTGTTTTTCTGATTACCCATACCAAACTTCATTTTTTCAAACTCGTAAACAATTGTTGCATAAACAGATACCATTTGTTAATCAATGCATAACTGATTATCTGGCATTATTTCCCCAATATGAACAGGAAATAAGGGTGCGTATTAAAAATGGACATGAGCTTTATCAGCTGCAAATGCTGCACTGTAGAGAGCAATTTAATAAATCTTTGCTCAATCAACTTTCCCCATCTCAGTCCGTAGCTCATTTACTTCAACAAAAAAAACAGGCTGCCATTGGACACCATCAACAAGTTAAACTAGCAGGGATAACACTGGATAAATGGTTTGCTGGAATGCCTGGAAACCATAAAAAATTTCTTAAAGCCTTAAAACAGTCGAACTATGTTGATCAGCAACAACCTACTAACAGTAAGTTGCTAAAGTTATTTGAGTTTAAGAGCCCTATGTATGGTGTGCTTGATGAGACAGAATTACTCATTATAAAGAAATGGTTATTGGATGATTCAAACCAACAGCTTATTCATAAAAATGAGGAGATAGTCAATCCAGTCAATTGTTCTGATATGAAAAACTATTTCCCAGCATCATTTTATTTAAAAGCGAAAAAAAAATATTTCCGCTTATCAAACAGGGAACTTTATTTTTATTTGATTAATGAAGATTTGTTTGCTGATGTGTTACCCGTTGCCAGAAATAAAGTAAAAAAGTTATTGCGATTGTGTACATTTTTTAAACCACTTCCTTTTAAACATTATAGTCATCAACAATTAGACTGTTATATAGAAAAGCTTTATCAACGGGAAATTGCGGCTTATAAGCCTTTACAGGGAAAACCAAAAATATCTAAAACAGCTTACATATGGGGGTTGGAACAAGTCGCTCCGATGATATTAATTGATGGTTGCTGGTTGCAGAATACCCAGATATTACAAAATCTATATCCGGAGATTAGTAGGATTTTATACTCTATCTATTGTGATGAGACCGGTAATGGTAAATTAGAGCAAAATCATCCTTATATCTTTCAACAACTATTGGATAGTTTGTCGATTAAAGTGCCAGCCGTCTATGCTAAAGAATTTGTGCAACACAAGGGCTTTATCAACAGTGCTTTTGACTTGCCTGTTTATATGTTGTCATTGTCACACTTTACGGTAGAGTTTTTGCCAGAATTATTAGGGCTAAACATGGCAATTGAATTAAGTGGTCTGGGTAAAGCTTATATGAACCTGGTCGATGAGTGGAAATATTGGCAAATTGATCCAACCATTGCTGAAATTCATATCTCTATTGATAATTATGCTTCGGGGCATACCATGCTGGCAAAAAAAGCCATTCAACTGTATATGGATTCTGTTATGCAAAGTACCCAGGATCGTGCAATACTGGATAAACATTGGCGAAGAATTTATAGTGGATTTGCATCTTTAACTTTTGTTGGTGCACGATTTAAATTGAGTTTGCCCGTTTGTTATCTAGTTAATAAGATGTAGGTGCATCTCCTCTCGGCGCGATTGATAAATAATGATTTTAGAGAAAAATTGCTAATGTTTGATCATTTAAAATACTTGACCAGTTTTATTTTCCCAGCTTGCGTAGTCTGGTTTTTATATACTGGCCCTCATGATGCCGTAACTGCACTAGCATGGACTATGCCACTTTGGACGATTATTCTAGTGGACTGGCTGAGCCCAAAAATTGACCCAATCAGTTCAAAACATATAGTTTCTGCCTGGTTTTATGATGGTATTTTATACGGACTAAGCTTCTTACAATTTTTTATTATTGCTTTATTGTTAATTTATGCCAGTCAATTGCAATGGAATTCTACTCAGGAAATAGTAGTATCCATAGTAAATCTGATTGTGCTTAGAATTCTGGTAGGGACTACATCGGGAAGCTCAGCAATTATTGTTGCCCATGAACTCATTCATCGTCCCCAGGTTCACATGCGTATTTTAGGTCAGTTATTGATGTATACGGTTTGTTATGATTATTTTGCCATTGCGCATATTCGTGGACATCATTTAACCGTGGCAACACCTGATGATATTGAAACTGCTCACTTAGGTGAAAGTTTTAATCATTATTGGAAAAGGGCTTATACAGAACATTTTAACTATGCATGGAATTATGAATTACAACGCTTAGGATTGACGAATACCCCCATATATCATTACAAAATGCTTGCCAATACCGTACTACAGGGATTGATTTTAAAATTTTTTCTACTTATATTGATTGCTATTTATTTTGGTTGGGCAGCATTGTTTATTTTTCTGTTTCAGGCTCTTTCTGGTGTGCGTCTACTGGAAACTATCAATTATTATCAACACTGGGGGTTGCAACAAGGAAAATCAGCAAATGCCCTGGCATGGGTAAACCAGTCAAGTTTTACAGAATATGCCTTGGTTGGTTTATCAAACCATATAGGACATCACCAGAATTCTGCGACACCTTTTTATAAAATTGAGTATTCTGAACAAGGACCAAAAATGCCTTATGGTTATTTTGTAAGCAATCTTTGGGTGAAATTAAATAACAAGTCTTTTCGACGAAATTCAGCATTGATACTAAAGGATTTTTTCAGCCAACGAAATTAGAGGCATTTTAAAGGGCACCTCTATTAATTCATGACTAGTGTTCTGA
>JAGLUC010000432.1 GCA_023134955.1 Methylococcales bacterium
TAACCTCTGGAACGTGATTCTGGAGTGGCGGCAAATAATTCTCTTACGGGGGTAAAAATACCCGTGTAGGTGGCAGGGTTGGATCGAGGCGTTCTGCCAATGGGACTCTGGTCTATATCAACTACTTTATCAATTTGCTCCAGCCCCGTGACTTTATCGCAAGCTGCGGGGATACAGCTTGCTTTGTTAATTAGTCGTGCGGCATGTCGGTACAGCGTGTCATTGACTAAGGTTGATTTGCCTGAGCCTGAAACGCCTGTGACGCAGGTTAACAAGCCAATAGGAAAAGATATATCGACATTTTGTAAATTATTACCTTGAGCATTGTGGATGGTAATTTTCTTATCTTTATTTATGGCTGTTAATGATTTTGGTATTTCAATATTCTGCTTGCCAGATAAATACTGCCCCGTTAATGAGTTTTTATTGGCTTTAATATCTTCTGGCGTACCCGTTGCAACAATCTCACCACCATGAATACCAGCACCTGGGCCTATATCTACCACATATTGGGCAGACATAATGGCATCTTCATCATGCTCCACTACAATGACAGTATTCCCCAGGTCTCGTAAGCGGAATAAGGTATTTAGCAAGCGTTGATTGTCGCGTTGATGCAAGCCTATTGACGGTTCATCTAATACATACATCACCCCCACTAAACCTGCACCAATTTGACTGGCAAGTCGTATGCGCTGTGCTTCACCACCTGATAAAGTATCCGCACTTCTATCCAGGGTTAAATAATCTAACCCGACATTGACTAAAAACTCTAAGCGCTGTTGAATCTCCTTATTAATTTTTTCAGCAATTTCACCTCTATGTCCGGGAAGATCCAGTTTGTTGAAAAACTCTAAAGCTTGCTTGATAGGTAAGCCAGTTAAATCAGGCAGTGGTTTTTGGTCGATAAAAACATTTCGTGCAGCAGTATTTAATCTTGTGCCATGGCATTGCTCACAGGTTTTTTTTGCAAGGTATTTTGACAGATCATCTCTCACCATCTGAGAATCTGTTTCGTGAAAACGCCTTTCCATATTGGCAATAATGCCCTCAAAAGCGTGAGTTCTGGTTTGTTTTACCCCTGCGCTGGTGATGAACTGGAAAGCTATTTTTTTACTGCCACTGCCATAAAGAATAATTGATTTAATCTTTTCGGGAAGCTTTGAAAAAGGGATCTCGGTATCAAAGTTATAGTGCTCAGCTAAGGAACAAATAATTTGATGATAATAGGCATTTCGTCTATCCCAACCTCTAATAGCACCACCAGACAAGCTAATATCAGCATTGTGTATCACTAATTCTGGGTCAAAAGTTTGTTTAGCCCCTAAGCCATCACATTCAGGACATGCACCTTTGGGGTTGTTAAATGAGAAAATACGAGGCTCAAGCTCAGAAATACTGTAACCACATTGTGAGCAGGCATAGCGTTCAGAAAATAAAATTTGCTGATCACTATCCATGCTTGCTGCAATTGCAATGCCATTAGCTATTCTTAAAGCGGTTTCAAATGATTCTGATAAGCGTAAGCTAATATCATCACGAATTTTAAAGCGGTCAACAATCACTTCAATGGAATGTTTCTTTTTTAAATCCAGCGCAGGTGGCTCATCTAAATCATAAACTTCACCATCAATTCTGGCGCGAATAAAACCCTGGGCACGTAAATCTTCCATTAATTGAACATGCTCGCCTTTTCTTTGATTAACAACGGGAGCCAGTAACATCCAGCGTTCACCCGTGGCTTGGTTGAGTACTTGGTCAACCATTTGGCTTATTGTTTGTGCTTCTAAAGATGTGTGGTGTTCAGGACAGTGAGGAATACCAGCACGGGCATATAACAGTCTTAAATAATCATAAATTTCGGTGATAGTACCGACTGTTGAACGTGGGTTGTGTGAGGTGGATTTTTGCTCGATGGAAATGGCAGGAGATAAGCCTTCGATATGAT
>JAGLUC010000433.1 GCA_023134955.1 Methylococcales bacterium
CTAGACTGAGCGAAGCGAAATAGCACAGCCAAACCAAGCTTACCAAAATCCCTTGTATGTTGTTGTTATGTTTCATACACTCGAAATCATTTATAAATGCCGTTTTTACTAGCAAAATTATATTTTTCTAGTTGTTTTTCAATTCCTATTCTGTTTTCATTAGCTTCCTCTACTGTCAATGGTAAAGATAAAATATCTTTAAATTCTTCAATAGAAGGAATTAATTTAAAATTATTTACTAAAAACCTAATAACTGCATTAACGATTTGGAGTAAAGAATAAGCATCCTTTTCTGAAGAGTCAAATTCACCTCCCGTATGGACAACATGATTTCGTTTTTTTCTTAAGTAATCAATATTTGCATACATAAATTGTTTATCTAAGTACACCTGAGATGCACGATGAACAACGACAAGATGGCTTTCAGAGTCAACAAAAGTTACCAACTCCAATAGACTCCATAATTTTAAAAAAGTACCTGTCATGTCTTCATCATCTAAAGCACTACCATATCGAATCAGAGCAGTTTTTATTGTATTTCCGAGTGGGCCTGATTTCGAAATTGAACGAATATAACGTTCATTAACTTTACAATTTTCATAATTATCACTTATGTCCGTAATTTTTATTTTTCTATGTATATGTGTCTCATACCAAAAAAGACTACTATCACGCGCACCTCCCTCCCTATGCAACGTGTGGCATGGACCGTATACAATTTTATTAATTCGCTCTGGAATCCCAAACGTTTTCCTAATTCCAGCGTTTAGGTTTATAGTAAAATTCCAAACGCCAACTACAAAATCAAGCTCTGACTTAGCAATAACAAATGCGCTTTCTTGACACCTAGCATCAACCTTAACTTTTACATATACAAACCTTGCCAAAACCTCCTTGTGCATTGTCATTTTATCTGCCATATTTTTAGCATCTTCATTTTGAAACCCCTTGGGTTTTCTTTTACAAAACACTATTGTTGTTTTATTATGAGTGATATTCTTTAGAGTTTTTGAGTAAGGAATTGACAAAGTAGTTAATAAAACATACTGAATTTGGGGTTTATCTATATATTCTTTTTCTTCTTTTCTAATGTAATCAGATACCACTCCGAGCTTAAGTAAGTTTTTGTCAGCCGCCTTAAAAATAGACTCACTACCAATTTTGTCTTGTAGGCTAACTGGTAATTCAGAATTGAATCGGGCATTTGCTACTAAAAGATCTACACACCTATCAAAGCTAATATCAAATTTAGTTTTATACTTTAAATTTGAAACGGTAATACTTTGCCTTTCAGCTTTTACTGAATTGGGCACCTTAGATTGAATAAGCATATTAAAAACAAGGTCTGCCTGTTTTTGATCCCTCCACTTGCTCTTTCCCATTATATTTTCCCAAATATTCTCGATAATTAGCGTTGAAACATAACGACTGCTTCAGTTGACGTAAAAAGGGGCGGGGCTTTTGCGATAGCAAAAGGCGTGACGCTTTTTACGGTCAACTGGA
>JAGLUC010000434.1 GCA_023134955.1 Methylococcales bacterium
TGGCCCTATTCAATCTAATAAAACCAAGTTGATTGCTCAGAGTTTTAGCTGGGTACATAGTGTTGACAGGGTGAAAATTGCAAAACGCCTGAGTGAACAAAGAGCTGATTATTTACCTGCCTTAAATATTTGTTTGCAGGTCAATATTAGTGGTGAGGCATCAAAGTCTGGGGTTAGTCTGGATGATTTGCCACAGTTAATTAATCAGCTTAATGATTTGCCTAATATTCGATTGCGAGGGGTGATGGCAATTCCAGAGCCTGAAACCGATTTTGAGAAGCAGCGACAGCCTTTTCATTTGCTGTATCAGACGATTGAAAAATTAAATCTCCCTGAAATGGACACTTTTTCTTTTGGAATGACGGCAGATTTAAATGCTGCTATTGCAGAAGGCTCGACCATTGTGAGGATAGGAACTGCATTATTTGGTGCAAGGTCGTATCCATAAAGTTCATCATGTTTAATTGAGAGAACATCAGTTTAACGCCCATTGCCAATAATAAAATGGCTATTAAAGGACGTAGAACTTTGTCGGGTAATTTTCTTCCAATTAGACTGCCTAAATAAATAGCAGGTATACCACCAATGAGTAAGCCAGAAAGTAAACTGAAGTCTACACTGCCAAAGTGTAAATGTCCTAAACCAGCTATGGCTGTTAAGGGAACAGCATGGGCAATATCAGTCCCTACAATGGCAATAGACGGTTTGCGTGGATAAAGTAAAAACAGGATGGCTGAACCAATAGCACCCGCACCGACAGAAGACAGGGTGACTACACAACCTAATAAACAACCGCTGAGTATGGTGATTTGGGGTCTATAATTTCGTACTAAATTTACCCCAATGCTGTCATTGTGGTTTGAGTGTATGAAAGTAATCAGTCGACCTTTTATCAGAATAATAAAGGATGTCAATATTAGCATTATGCTCAGTGTGACCATGATGATGCTATCGTAATTAACGCCACTTGCTTTTAAGTGGTCTAAAATGGAAATAGTGAGCAGTGAGCAAGGGACACTGCCACTGCCTAGTAACAATACAACTTCCCAGTCCACAGTATTATTTTTGTGATGAAAATAAACACCGCTACATTTTGTTAGCGCAGCGTAGAGCAAATCAGTACCTACTGCAATAGCAGGAGATATACCAAAGCCAAGCACTAGAATGGGGGTCATTAAAGAGCCGCCGCCGACACCGGTTAGACCAATAATTAAACCGACTAAAGCACCTGCTGCAATATGAAACAATTCCACAAATAATCCATCTTTAAAAACAAAATGGGTGCAAATATAACGGAAGTTTTATATATTTAAAAGTGATTTAAAGGTATAGTTTTATTCCAAAAAGGAATGACAAGGCTTGTTAATATGAATTTACGGCAGTTACGCTATTTATTTGAGATTGAAAAACAGCAACTTAACATCTCCAAAGCGGCTTCATTTTTATGTACTTCTCAGTCTGGAGTGAGCAAGCAAATAAAGCTGTTAGAGCAGGAGCTGGAGATTGATTTGTTTGTAAGAAACGGGCGCAAGCTGATTGCTCTAACCCCCCCAGGAGAAAAAGTTTTAACGCTGGCGGAACAGATATTAAATAAAGTAGAGGATATTAAACAAGTTGCAGATGAGTTTGCGGATAACAAAAAGTCTATCGTTATTGCCACCACACATACCCAGGCTCGCTATGTTTTACCAATTATAGTGGAACAATTTTTATCATTAAATCCTGATATTAATTTAAATATTCAACAGGGTACACCTGAGCAGGCCGCTACCTTATTAGCACAGGGGGAAGTTGATATTGCCATTGCTACCGAACTTTTAGCAAGCCGGGAAGCTTTAGTGGCTTTGCCTTGTTATCAATGGAGTCGTAGTGTTATTGTTAAAAAAGACCATGCTCTGGCGCAGAAAAGTCTCTTAACATTAGAGGATATTGTGCAATACCCGATTATTACTTATGTGACTGGTTTTACCGGGCGATACAAGCAGGATGAAGCCTTTGAAAAACATAATTTACAGCCAAATATCGTATTGACAGCGGTAGATGCTGATGTGATTAAAACTTATGTAAGACTAGGATTAGGTATTGGTATTATCGCTGATATGGCATTTAGTCCTGAGCAAGATAAGGATTTAGTGGCAGTTAATGTTGAGCATTTGTTTGGTATTAGTACCAGTCAAATTGCGATAAAAAAAGACAGGTATATCAAGCCTTATATTTATCCTTTTATTGAGTTGTTTGCGCCTCATTTAAGGCAAAGTTTGATTAGACAGGCGATTGATTGTGATGATTTGGAGGCAAGGCAGCTGTTATTTCTATCTTGCACCATTCCTATGTATGGATAGGCATTAGTAAGCGAAGAATGTTGGAGCGTCTGCCCTCGGCGCGATTAACCATATTAATCGTTCCAAAAGTATTCGCAGTAATATAAAAGTAGCCCGTATGAAGTTTACCTAATACGGGGAACCGATGACTCGACCCCCCGTATTACACTTCGTTTCATACGGGCTACAATATGTGTTAATAAAAGAGTGTCAAAATACCCTGCCAGAACTTTTGGGACGATTAATAATTGCTTCGGGGGACACACCCTACAGGAATATATAATATTTGAGTTTAGAAACTTACCCCAGCTTGTAACCAAAAATTTTGAGTGTCAAATCGACCATTATTGCCATCAAAATAGGCATATTTTGCCAATAATGAATAATGTTTACCAAACTTTTTAAGTACCAGGAAATTCCATTCTTTACCATAATTTATACTGCCATTATCATCATCAAAGTGATGATAAACGCCCATTAATTTAACTCCCATCAGCTTGCCACTAACAGAGGTGTAGACATCACGAAGACCATTATTAGGTGTTGTTAAAAATTGGTCAGACCAGCCGTTGAAAGCATGTCCTGTTGCTAGAGGCGTTTGAAAAGCCTTACCAGCACCTTTACCATCTAATCTCTCCATACCCGCTTTAACAGTGACACCAAATACGCTGGCTCCACCAATGACATGGAAGTAATCGGCTTCATACTGGTTAGGGTTTTGCTCATAATCTTTCTGGAAGGCATATTCCATACGATATATAGCCTTAATATTATCAGTGATTTCTCTCTCGCCATTAAAACTAACGCCATAGGTTTGGCTTGAAAGAGCATGATTTTCATTATTGTCAATAAAATAACCATAACCAGTCAATTTTCCATAATCTTTGAAATTATAGGAAACATTAACAAAAGGGGTTTGCATGGCTTGTACAAATGAGTGAATTGTTTGTCTTTGATTGATATAACCCACTTTAACGGTGGTATCGGCTAATGATTGATTAGTTATCAGCACGGCATCATAGGTTTGTTCCATTTGACGCCAGCCCACATTACCGATAAAACGATCATTATCTATTTTGATACGTTGACGACCTACTTTTATCGCTGTATCAGGAAGACCGTTATAATTAAGCCAGAACTGATTTAATTCGTGTTCTTGTGGGTCGGCAATAATCTCATAGCCTGTCTTACCATTTCTTGTACTGTTGTAGGTGTTTGCCCCAAAATCCTGATTGGTTTCATATTCTGTATAAGCTTGTAAGCCTTTAAATTCGGGGGTTAAATAGCCTAAGCGTAGACGTACAGTAGAGGCATCACCCTTATCTAGTGCAGGATTTTTAGTATCATCCTGCTCAAAACGATAACGTAAATCAAATTTAATTTGCCCATATTTAGCATCATCCTGACCAAATTTTAATGCATTTTCTACGTTCTCATTAATGCCCGCAGAAACGGTTTGACTAGTGGATAGTGCTAGAATAGCAAGAGGCAGGGCTAAAAAGCTAAAATGTTTGCTTTTGGTTAAAAACATCAAATATTCCTTTCTTTAGATTAAAAGTTTAAAAACTGAATTTATCACCTCTGAGTATAAGTTAATATTTTGCTATTAACAACAATACAAATAGGGTTAAATTGTTGATGAATTGTTTCTTTAATAAAGACAATGGCGCTATTTGTCCAGACCCAGTTTTTTTAGTCTATAGCGCAAGGATCTAAAAGTTAAACCCAAATATTTTGCTGTTTCAGTTTTATTCCAGCGATTCTGTTCCAAGGCTTGGCTAATTGCTTCTTTCTCAATTTCTTCTAAATAGTCCTCCAAAGATATTTCAGCAGGATTAAACTTTTCTGCTTTAGATGAAAGCAATGTTTGTTTCGGTAGTGTGTGGGTTGGAAGGTTTAAATCATCAGTATCAATGACCTGACCATCATGCAAAGCAAGAGCACGTTCTAAAATATTTTCAAGCTCCCGTACGTTTCCAGGGAAATGATATTGCTGTAAAGCATTAATGGCTGATGGAGTAAAAGAAGGTTGGGTTTTGTTATTTTCTATGGCTAACTTAGAGAGCAAGTGGTCGGCTATTTCAATAATATCAGAAGGTCTGTCACGCAACGAGGGTGTAATGAGTTCGATGACATTAATTCGATAATATAAATCCTGTCTAAATTCCCCTTCATCAACCATTTTTGCAAGGTTTTTATGGGTAGCACTTAATAGTCTTACGTTAATGGCTATTTCATGTTGTTCTCCAATAGGGCGAACTTTCTTTTCTTGTATGGCACGGAGTAATTTTACTTGCAGTGCTAAGGGTAAATCAGCGACTTCATCCAGAAATAAAGTTCCCTCATCAGCAGCTTGAAATAAACCTATTTTGTCTGTTGTCGCCCCCGTAAAACTACCTTTTTTATGGCCAAAAAACTCACTTTCCATCAATTCATGTGGAATAGCTCCACAGTTGACAGCAATAAAAGGGGCTTCTTGTCTAGGGCTTTGTTTGTGAATTAATTTAGCCACTAATTCTTTACCAGAGCCTGATTCACCACTAATGTATATGGGAGCCTGGTTTTGAGAAACCTTCTCAATTTTGGCGCGTATTTCTCTCATTAACTGAGAGTTACCCAGTAGTAGGTGTCGTGTTCTTCTATCTTTTTTCCGTTGTTTTGGTTGAGATAGCTTGAGGGCATTAGTGACTAACTGTCTAAGGATTGCTAAATCAATAGGTTTTGATAAAAAATCAAAGGCACCTTTTTTCATTGCGACAATGGCGGTATCCATATTGCCATGAGCGGTGATAACGGCAACAGGTATAGGGTTGATACTACGTTGTATATGATCGACAAAATCAAGACCATTACCATCGGGTAATTTCATGTCGGTCAGGCAAAGGTCAAAGTTATGTTGAGCTAATAAATGTTTTGCAGATTTTATATTTTCAGCACACAAGGTTTGAATATCCATTCTATTCAAAGTGAGTTCTAATAATTCTCTGATATCAGGCTCATCATCAATGATAAGTGCTAAAGGATTGTTCATATTTTTATTTGAGTGTTTTCGGCACTAGGTAAAAAGAGGATAAAACTATTTTTATCATCATCGGTAATAGCATAGCTTAATTTTGCTAAATTGAGCTCTGCTAATTCTTTAGATATATATAAACCCAAGCCCGTTCCTGAAGGTGAGGTGGTATAAAAAGGTTTGAACAGCTCTTTGGCTATTTCAGGGGCAATTTTATCTCCGTGATCCAGCACTCTAAGGCAAGGTGCTTTATTGACAAGACTCAGTTCTATGGTTATTTTATCATCAGAATTACTATATTTAAGCGAATTAGAACATAAGTTGGTTAATATTTGTTTAAGATGTCCATCATCCATATAAGACCATAAAGCTCTATCTTTAATTTGAATTTCAAAGCTATCAGAGGCACAGTTTGCTTGTGCAATAAAATTGTGAATAAAGGTTTTAAGCCAGGGGCTAAGCTCAATTTTCTCTCGAAGAGAGCTACGTCGACGGGAAAGCTGGAGTACGTCTTCAATAATTTTATTAATTCGATGAGCATGAGACTGAATAATTTCAGTGAGTCGCTGATCTTGTGACGGCAAGGCTGGAGATTCAGACAAAAGTTGAGCAGCATGGCTAATAGCCCCTAAAGGGTTTCGTATTTCATGGGCAATACTTGCGGTAAGTTGACCTAAAGAAGCGAGAACATTTTGTTGTAATTGCTGGTTGTAGAGTGAAAGATCTTCCATGATAACCATATGGAAGGTTGCCTGGCTAGTTGTGAGTAAAGAAAAACGCACATGAACTTCATTTTTGTTGGGTAGTGTGATGATGTCAAAATTATGACTCTTATCACTTTGCCAAAGATGAAAAGACTCGGTTAATTGTGGGGAAATATCAGAGAGCTGTTGAAATTCAGGCTTATGCTTATTTATAGAGTTGCTAATAATATTTAGCCCGGATTCATTACACATTATTATTTGTTGCTCATCATCACTAATGATAATGCCAGAGTTTAGATGTTGGATAATATATTGATTGAGCTCTTCAAGGTTAGAAATGGTTTGTTGACGCTCAGAGGCTAATTGTTCAGATTGTTCAGTTCGTTTTACTAGTACATGGGACAAATAGGCGATAGTAAAAAAAGAAGCACCAAGCATTCCGGCACTGGTCAGTGTCGATGTGCTAAGATTATGAGTCTGGATGGTGTATATTTCCTCAGCTAGTATTGAAATGCTGGCAAGTGCTGCAAAAACAATTGCACAACGACCACCAATAAGCAGACCACCCGCAGCAATGGGAATTGCCAGTAAAATACCTATGCCACTATTAATACCGCCACTGGAATATATCAATAAGGTGATAAAAATAATTTCTGTAAAAAGTGCTATTTGAGCTTGAGTCGTGTACTTGAGCATTCGAGTGAAGAGGAGAACACTTGATAGCATGGAAAAAATCCAGTAGCTATAACTGACATAGGCAAATAGAGAAGCATCAGATTTACCGAATACTGATGGGATCAAATGACTGTAAAATAAAATAATAAACAGCGATGAGACAATAAACCGATAGATATAGAAAATCTTTAATAGCGACCATGCCTGATCAGCGGGAATACCATAAGCTTTAGAGAATGGGCAGGGGTAAATTGTATTTTGTTGATTTAAAGCCATAAAGTATGGAGTTTTATTAAAAGTTAGATAGAATAAGCATATTAAACAGTAATTAAAATCAATCATAGCACCGAACTTTAATCTGGAACAGAAGGAGAAAAAATGAACATACATGAATATCAGGCTAAACAATTGTTTCAGGCATTTGGTATTCCTGCGCCACAAGGGGAAAAAGCATCAACAATTGAGGATGCAGTTAATGCCACTAAAAAAATTTCAGGTAATGCCTGGGTAGTTAAAGCACAGGTTCATGCCGGAGGGCGTGGTAAAGTGGGCGGTGTGAAATTAGCTAAAAATATTGCTGAAGTTAAACAATTTGCCAGTGATATGTTGGGTAGTCGATTAATTACCAAGCAAACCGGTGCAGAAGGTTTGCCGATAGAATCGGTGCTGATTGAAAAAACATACCCAATTAAACGTGAATTTTACTTAAGTATCATGGTGGATAGAGCGACTGAACGGGTGATGTTTATTTCCTCTATTGCGGGTGGAATGGATATAGAAACAGTTGCTGAGGAAACCCCTGAAAAAATACTGACTTTAGTGGTTGACCCTGCCGCAGGCTTACAGCCTTATCAATGTCGACAAGTTGCATTTAGTTTATCTTTGCAGGGCAATCAAATTAAAGAACTCAGTAACATAATGCAAGGCTTGTATCGCTTATTATTAGACAAAGATGCCAGTCAGATAGAAATTAATC
Source organism: Methylococcales bacterium (assembly GCA_023134955.1). Taxonomy (GTDB): domain Bacteria; phylum Pseudomonadota; class Gammaproteobacteria; order Methylococcales; family Methylomonadaceae; genus QPIN01. Next base: position 7,690 of record JAGLUC010000434.1, read on the forward strand.
CTCTGGTAGAAACAGATGACGGTGCATTATTTGCCCTGGATGCCAAAATCAATTTTGATGATAATGCGCTTGCATTACATCAGGATATTTTAGATTTAAGAGATGCAGGGCAGGAAGATGAAAAGGAAAATAAAGCCAAGCAGTTTGAGTTAAATTACATTACCTTAGATGGCACGATAGGCTGTATGGTTAACGGAGCAGGGTTAGCAATGGCAACTATGGACTTGGTTAAGCTTAAAGGAGGAACTCCCGCCAATTTTCTTGATGTAGGGGGTGGTACGACTACAGAAAGAGTTTGTGAGGCATTTAAATTAATTTTATCTGACCATAATGTAAAAGCGGTTTTGGTTAATATTTTTGGCGGCATTGTTCAGTGTGATGTGATCGCAAAAGGAATTTTAACGGCTGTCGATGAAGTTCATGTCAAAGTACCTGTGGTGGTTCGGTTAGAAGGAACTAATGCTGAAAAAGGGCGAGAATTATTAAATAATTCAAACCTGGGTTTGGTTGCAGCAGAAAATTTGGCTGATGCAGCCGAACAGGTTGTTGCTTTAGCAAAGGAGGTCGCATGAGCATTTTAATTAACAAACAAACCACGCTAATTTGCCAAGGTTTTACCGGTAAACAGGGTACTTTTCATTCTGAACAAGCGATTACTTACGGCACACAATTAGTCGGTGGTGTCACCCCAGGACGTGGCGGACAAATACATTTGGGATTGCCTGTTTTTAATACTGTAGAAGATGCGGTTAAAGCAACGGGTGCAACGGCAAGCATGATCTATGTTCCTCCCTTTTTTGCAGCTGATGCTATTTTAGAAGCGGTTGATGCGGGTATCGAACTGATTATCTGTATTACCGAAGGCATTCCTATTTTACAAATGCTAAAAGTTAAAGCAGCTATGGCAGGAACGAGTGCCCTATTAGTAGGGCCTAATTGCCCTGGTGTGATTACCCCAGGGGAATGCAAAATTGGCATTATGCCGGGTAATATCCATTTACCAGGTTCTATCGGCATAGTTTCAAGATCAGGTACATTAACCTATGAGGCGGTTCATCAAACCACACACCAAGGTTTAGGGCAAAGCACTTGTGTAGGGATTGGTGGAGACCCTATTCATGGCATGACTTTTATTGATGTGATTAGTCGATTTCAAGCTGATGAGCAAACCAAAGGTATTATTATGGTGGGTGAAATTGGTGGAGGAGAAGAGGAAGAGGCGGCTGAATATATTAAAGAAAATGTCACCAAGCCAGTGGTTTCTTATATTGCAGGAAGAACAGCCCCTCCTGGAAAAAGAATGGGACATGCAGGCGCGATAGTGACAGGTGGTAAAGGAACAGCGGAAGGCAAAGTTGCAGCATTAAAAGCAGCAGGAACTGAAGTGGTTGATTTACCAACCCAACTAGGCGAAGCAATGAAAGCCTGTTTATAAATTTTTCAAGATACTGATCTCAATGCCGTTAAGTTAAGAAATATAGACTGTTGATTCTGGGGCCAAGGCTTTAGCCTTCATATGGCAAAGGTGAAAAGCAGGCTAAAGACCTGCGCCCCAGTGCTTAACTTAACGACATTGATATTGATATTGATCCCATATTAGTATTCCGTTAATTTTGATTTGATGAATAAATGTAGCCTTGATGTAGCTAAGTGTAATCAAGGAGGAAGCACAGGGAAGTGTAACTGTTACTCAAGGCTATAAAAAACTTAGTCTGATGACGAGAAACAAGCGTTTGTTATATCCATCAAATTAAAGTAATTCTCTTTTTCAAAACTCCCTTTATTTAAAAGGGGAATGATCTATAGATTCCCTGCAATATATGGGAACAAAAATACAATCATGTTAAAAATAGCTCTGGCACAAATAAACTTGCTGGTTGGTGGTATTAAGGCTAACCAAATAAAAATTATTCAAACGGCAATAGACGCTCGTGATCAACAGCATGCCGATGTGGTGGTTTTTCCCGAATTGAGTATTACAGGTTATCCACCAGAGGACTTATTATTACGTCCTGACTTTATCAAACAGGCAGCACAAGCAGTGCTTGATATTGCTAAAACAGTATCCGGCATAGATATTGTTTTAGGTTATCCTGAGAAAGATGGTGATGATTTGTATAATAGTGCCGTAGTGTTAAGAGATGGCAATATACTGACACATTACCGGAAAAATGCATTACCCAATTTTGGAGTGTTTGATGAACAGCGTTATTTTAAATCGGGTAATCAAATTTGTTTATTTACCGTTAAAGGGCAATCCATTGCACTGACGATTTGTGAAGATATTTGGCAACAAGGACTGATAGCAAAAAACAAACAAGCGGGGGCTGATTTAATTCTTACCTTAAATGCCTCGCCTTTTCATGCAGGTAAAATTCACCAAAGAGAAGAAATTGTTTGTCAGCAAGCCAAAGAAGCTCAAATTGCTTTGGTTTATGTCAATAGTATTGGTGGACAGGATGAATTGGTTTTTGATGGCGCATCTTTTGTAGCTGATGCAAAAGGGGATGTTATTTTTAGAGCAGAAGAATTTGCTGAACAAGTTTCAGTGGTAGAATTTAAGGGTAATAATCCAATAAAAAGTACCAGCGCACCTTTGTATAACGAAATATCCAGTGAATATAAGGCACTGGTTTTGGGCGTTAGGGACTATACCTATAAAAATGGATTTAAAGGTGCATTATTAGGATTGTCTGGTGGAATAGACTCAGCCCTGGTTTTGGCTATTGCCGTTGATGCCTTGGGTGTAGACCAAGTGGAGGCAGTATTAATGCCTTCTAAATACACTCAGGATATGAGTAATGAAGATGCTATTTTAGAAGCAAAAGCATTAGGTATTAAGTATCATACTATTGCTATAGAACCAGCCGTTTCAGCTTTTACGGAAATGTTGAGAGAGGTGTTTGAGGGGACGAAAAAGGATAGCACAGAAGAAAATATACAGGCCCGTTGTAGAGGAATAGTGCTTATGGCAATGTCTAATAAACAAGGTAAATTATTACTCACTACCGGAAATAAAAGTGAAATGAGTGTGGGTTATGCCACTTTATATGGTGATATGGCAGGCGGTTTTGCACCGATTAAAGATGTGCCAAAATTACTGGTTTATCAATTGTCTGAATATCGAAATACCCTGTCTCAAGTGATTCCACAACGAGTGATAACAAGACCGCCCTCAGCGGAGTTAGCACCTGACCAGATAGATGAAGATTCATTGCCTGCTTATTCAGTTTTAGATCCTATACTGGCAATGTATGTAGAACAAGATAAGTCAGCAAAAGAGATTCATGCGGCTGGTTATCAATTAGACGACATTAATCTCGCAATTTCATTGGTTGATAGAAATGAATATAAGCGTAGACAAGCACCGCCAGGCGTTAAAATTACTCCCAGAGCTTTTGGACGAGACCGACGCTATCCTATCGCATCCGGGTATAAAGGAGTTAGCTAGGAGGCTGTCCGAGAATAGAAAGTTCTTTATGATGAGCATAATAACTGAATTAAAGTATATTGTAGCCCGTATGAAGCTTGCGTAATAGTGTGCCTAGCATGGACTAAAACTAATTACCTGAAAGGAGGTAATCGGAAAGAGTAACGATAACCGTAGCGAAACGCAAGGGG
>JAGLUC010000435.1 GCA_023134955.1 Methylococcales bacterium
AAATTGAATTGGGATCGATGAATGCAGTAAAAGAAAAAGGCAAAGTTCGTGTTGAAGGCAAAGACTACACTATGCAGGATAATGATGTAGTATTGTTTCGATTTAATGTGTAATAAATGGTTTTAGCCCATTTTCTCCATTTAACCAATCCCTAATCTAAGAATATTGATATAGATAGAAAAATGATCCACATAAAAGATGTCGGAATTCATTGTCTTAGACATAGTTTTGCTACCCATCTTTTAGAAAAAGGCATTGATATTCGCACAGTCCAGGCTTTGCTTGGGCATGCTAATTTACAAACAACGATGATTTATACGCATGTTTTGAGACAGGGTGGTCAAGGGGTGATCAGTCCATTGGATGATTTAGGGTTATAAAATCGTAACAAAAGGAACAGGAATCTAATACCACTAGCTGTTAGCCTCTAAATGACTGAAAGAAAGGTTTTTTGAATCCTTGTGAAACCAATATTTTTCGAACTGTGATCCGTATCGAATCCACAGATTTAAGTTAAATAGCATCAGTGTTCCCATTAAAAGAAGAGAGACCTAAACAAAGTCACCTACAACCTACTTGAGGAAGGCAGCACACAAATATTCACGTTTTTTTGAATTTAAGACACCCGACTAGAAAAGAGGGGCTCAGTCAGTACGCAGCGAATAGGTAAGCCCCGGTTCGTCCTGCGTCCGCCTCAACTACGCACAAAGCCGCTCCGTTAAGGCTACCTCACTGACTTGACGGCTGTCGGTAAAAAATTTTAGCCGCCCTCGCATGCTATCGCATACGTCGGATTGGCAAATTTCCCTGATGCCTACCGCGGACTAAAAATCATCACTTCGCTAGCGCTCCGTTTCCCTGATTTTCAGCGGAGGTTAGTACCTCGGGTACAATTAATAGGGGAACACTGATGATTTGCTTGAAAATAATGACCAAGAAGCTCAGGCGAAAACAAGGTGCCTGTGAGAACATAAGCAGCCACTCTAGGAATACCCAGTTTACTCGCACCCTGTCCAGCAAAAAGACCTGCTAGCAATAATAAACCAAGTAGCAAAATATTTGAATATCCTGCATCCATAATCAATGTCCTGACAGATGATTAACAAAGTAGTCCGAGAATACTAAATCGGAAATATCGAAGCAACTAAATATTGCATGTACAACACTTCTGGTTACCGATGCCATAAAATATGGCAAGACTCTAGCGGCACTGAAACACCAGGATAGTCCGGGATGATACGAACAGTATAATCATCAGCTGACCTGTTATTAGGAATATCAGCTGAATAAACAAAGCCATTACTGGTCCCACAAAGTTCATTTTCCTGTTTCATGAGCAGGCAAACTGGCTCACTATCGTTTAAGGCTTCGGCAAATAACTCAACACGGACTTGTTGTGGAGTCAAGTCGCCAAGGCAAACTGGAATCCGATAGTAATGATATTCTTCCGTGCTAGTGATATTAGCTTCACCGAAATGGATTAAGTTCCAGAAGTAATCAATATTATGCCGCCAGGTATTTAATTCGCTATTTGTGGGGTTATCTTCCTTAGTCCTTGCACTGTAATTTTCAGCAAGGGGGAGATAATATTTCTCGACATATTCACGCACCATACGATTGGTGGAGAAAAAAGGTGTTAATCTAGCCATGCTTTCGCGCATTTTAGAAACCCAATCAAGAGGAATACCATTTTCATCGCGAGTATAGAATTCAGGGATAATCTTATTTTCCAGAATGTCATAAAGTTGATTCGCTTCTTTAGCATTCCAGGCTGGGTCACTGTTGTGTTCTTTGCCATCACCCAAAACCCAGCCGACTTCAGGAGTATAGGCTTCAGCCCACCAGCCATCCAGTTCGGAAAGATTAAGACCACCGTTTACCAGTACCTTCATGCCGCTGGTACCACTTGCTTCCCAGGGTCTCTCGGGATTGTTAAGCCAGACATCGACACCTTCCACCAGTTGTTCTGCTACCATGATGTCGTAATCAGCAATAAAAATTACGTGACCGCGAACTTCGGGTCGCTGTGTAAATTGCCACCACGCCTTAATCATATCTTGTCCCGCTTGATCATCTGGATGCGCTTTCCCTGCGACCACTAATTGCATCGGGTGATCAGCATTGTTGAGAATGCGTATTAATCGATCTGGATCATGGAGCAGTAAGTTTGGCCGTTTATAGCTTACAAAACGCCGTGCAAAACCCAATGTCAATACGTTGGAGTCGAACAGCAGGCAGGTTTGCTCGTCTATATTACTCAGTTCGGAATACTGATTGGCAAGTTGTTGGACACAATTACGCCGAACATACTCAATCAGCGATTGCCGGTTGTTCATGCGTAACTTCCACAGTGCTTCGTTAGAAACCTGGCGAAATACATTTTCCAGTTTATCCAGATTGCCGAGCCAGCGTTGTTTGCCACAGATTTTTGTCCATAGGGTGTCAGAGGCAGCGGAATCCCAGGTCGGTATATGTACGCCATTGGTGACATGCCCGACTGGAACCTCGAAGACGGGCCAATCGGGGAAAAGGGGTGAAAATATTCGTTTACTTACCTCACCATGTAACTGGCTAACACCATTAACAGCTCCGCTGCCTCTGACCGCCAAATAAGCCATATTAAAAGGTTCATTGTGGTTTTCAGGGTTAGCTCTACCGAGAGCCAGCAATTCGTCAACCGTTAAGGATAAAGAATTAGCATAGTGGCTCAGATAGCGTCGCATTAAATCGGGATCGAAATGATCGAATCCAGCTGCCACGGGCGTGTGGGTCGTAAACAAATTGCCGGCGCGGGTTGCAGTCAATGCAGTGTCAAAATCTGTACCTTTTAGCTCCATGAAGTCTCGTGCCCTGTCCAGCACAGCAAACGCCGCATGCCCCTCATTCAGGTGACACACTTCAGGGTTGATATCCATAGCTTTAAGAGCTCGCCAACCACCAATGCCCAACAGGATTTCCTGCTGCAGACGTTGTTCCGAACCGCCACCATAGAGTTCTGAAGTAATACAGCGGTATACAGGTGCATTGCTGGGATCATTGGTGTCCAGTAGGTATAAAGTGATCAACCCTATGCGGGCTTGCCATAGTCTTACTTGTAAAATATGCCCAGGGATTGTGATCTCTAGGCGTAACCAGTTGCCCTTCCGATCCCTCACGGGTGTTACGGGCAGTTCACCCACATTATTAGCTGGATAAAGCACAATCTGAGTACCTTCTTCATTCAAGGATTGGCGAAAATAGCCATTCTGATAAAGAATACCTACACCAACTAGAGGAACGCCCAGGTCATGAGCTGCTTTCAGGTGATCACCAGCCAATAATCCAAGGCCACCTGAATAAATAGGCAAAGATTCACTGAGACCAAACTCCATGCTAAAGTAGGCTATGGTTTTCAAAGAGGTATTTTTAACCTCTTGTTGATACCAGCGAGGTTGCTCCATTGCCTCATTTTCCAACGCTAAAAGATTATCAATTGCTTTGCAAAAGGTTGCGTCAGCGGCTATTTCCTTAAGTTTTTCCTGAGATACGGATTGAAGCACCAGCCAAGGATTGTGAGTTTGCTGCCAAAGTTTTTTATCCAGTCGAAGCCAGAGATTATCAGCACCATGACTCCAGCTAAAACGCAGATCCAGTGCCAGGTCGATTAAGCCAGCCAGCGAAGAAGGCAATTTAGGTATAACGTTATTAATGCAAACTGTCATTGGGAAAGTCTCCTTTTTAATCAGGCAATTGCCAGTCACGAATTTTTAGTATCGATCTCCCAGCGAAGCATTTTTCCCAGTAACCAGAGGAATATCATTAATCACTATGTCTTTAAAATATTGAATATATTGATAGTTCACAACTATTTTTCTTTACTTTTCATTATCAATATACCTGTTCGCAGCATAGTCGTAGAATTGACAATCACCTTTTCCCCTCATTCTAGTTAAGGACTACCCATAATATCGTGCTTAGCTTCAAGCCAGTCATTTAATTCTCGACCCGGAGCAAAGCCTCTACGTTCAGCTTTAAAAAACGCAGCCATGGCAATCTCGTATTGACGTCCACCCTCTTCATTTTTTGATATTGCAGGAGTTTCTTGAACTATATTCTCTACATTTTCAATACTACTTTTTTCTAAAACCATTATTATCTCCAAACTCTGAATAGACAGTTTATTTACAATTTCCAAAACACCTTGCCTTAGTTAAAGGTAAGCAACGCGCAACACATACTCCCCCCATCCTACTAATAGTGCGTCAATGTTGTAATGGCGGGTAAAAAGCACATTGGCTCTTAAGCCCTCTCCCTGATGGAGGGGTGAGGACTTAAGAGCAAGAGCTCGTCAATACAACATTGATGGAGTACTAGTGTTCTAGCAACTTTGGTTT
>JAGLUC010000436.1 GCA_023134955.1 Methylococcales bacterium
AATTGGTGGCGTAAACAGCCTAATTCGCTAATCAGCATGAAATGACTGATACAGCTCTTAAGCCCTCTCTTGCTGGAGAGCAACTGTGTTTAAAATCAAGCTATTTTTCCATACTCAGGATCCCAATCTATATTGTTCCTGATCATGGAATTAGCAATTATTATTAATTTTCTCATACAAGCAACGAGAGCTGTTTTTTTCGGTTTTCCTTTACTCAGTAACCGGTCATAAAACTCCTTGATTGCAGGATTGTGTTGCACTGCACTCAATGTGGCCATATAAAGAATTGAGCGCACTTGTGAACGCCCTCCCCATATGGTTCTTTTTCCTCTCATGGTTCCACTGTCCCGACAAAAAGGTGCGACACCAACCAAGGCGCTAATTTCTTTATTACTCAGCATTCCCAGTTCAGGTATGTCAGAGACACAAGTAATCGAAGCAACGGAACCGAAGCCTTTTAAGGTAGCTAAACGATTAACTTTTTCTTTGATCGTATTGTCCGAGTCAATAAGTTCGTTGATTTTTTCTTCGATTCGTGCGATCTCTTTATCAAAAAACTTTATACTCCGATCAATTGACCGTTTAGTCTCCTTATTTGTGACTGTTTCAATGTGCTGTTTCTCCATAGCACGCTGTTTAATCAATTGATTTCTTCGTAAAGTTAAGGAATCAAGTGATTGCTGAGACTCGGTAAGTTTCTCAGTGACTTTGGGATTGATGGCCTCTGCAAAAAGGCGAATAACATGTGAGTCAATTTTATCTGTTTTTGCCAGTTTCCCTAGTGCTTTAGCATAATCCCTAACACGTTTGGCATTCATAATGCTGACGGCAATACCTTTTTCATGAAGAAAACTGACTAAAGGTCTCTCATACCCTCCCGTAGCTTCCATCACAACGCGCGTCGCCTTTTTGTTTGAAATCCGTTTCAATAGTTGTTTAAATCCGCTTAAATCGTTGTCATAACTAGCTGTTTCATTGTTATTAAATGAAATATCCAGTTTCTTTTTTGAAATATCAATTCCAATATTGAATGTGTAAATTATATTTGTCATAATTAGTGTCCCTAGTTTCTCAGCCTTGTAGATACGGAATCTTAAGTTCCTGGCAACTGTTCGAGTTAAGTGGGGGTGGATGTGGCGACCATCGCTCTCCAACGGTTTCTTTAGAACCTGAGGGTTGTCGGTCTGCCACATCATTTTTTAATAGAAATCCTATTCTAATAAAAACTGGTAATTAACAGTCACTTTAATCATACAAGGGTTGGGTGAGGAGGAAAAAAATGATTCTCTTTTGCAAACGGCTTTTTTCTCCATCTCTATAAAAAAAAAGAATAAGGAACAAAAGAATTTATTTAAACGTCTCCTCACCCAAACCCTCTCCAGCAAGAGAGGGCTAAAGAACAGAGTCAAATACGCTGAGTAGTTACAATATTTGTTAATTATCGAATTGTTGATACGCTGAAATAATCAGCTAAAGTATCTTTTGCTTTAAGCATTCAATCATTTACATCCATCTGTGACCGAACAGAGTAGTATTGAGCTAAAACTACCATTAAAATACCCCCAAGAATCAGTGTCGTCGAAACCATTAAACGTAAAGTTATTGACTCAGATACAAAAACAATTCCTCCCAAAGCAGCAAAAATGGGTACTGATAATTGAAATACAGCGGCTTGTGTTACGGATAAACCAGTCAATGCAATATACCATGCAGCATAACCAATCCCGGATGCTATACCACCCGATATGACCGCTAATAAAATACCCATTAATGTGTAACTTGCATTTGATAGGGTAAAAAATAGCAAAATCAAAACCAATGGAATCGTTCTGAAAAAATTATAAGCCGTATCCAAAACTGGATTCTTTGAGTTACGCCCATTTAGCGTATAAATACCCCATGCAATGCCTGCTACTGTCATTAGCAGGAAACCACCTGAAGAAGGAGTTATAACATCAGGTAAAATAAGATAAATAAAACCAGAAAAAGCAACAAACAAACCTAGCCATTCAATACTATGTAAGCGATTCCCAGAAACAACAGACCATAGAATCATGGTTATTTGAACCACGGCAAATAGGATTAGCGCACCTGTTCCAGTATTTAATAAAGTGTAAGCAAAAGAAAAGGTGCTGGCATAGATAAACAGCATCAAACTGGCAGACCAACTGCCTGTTGCCGGCACTGGGGTTTTATTTCTATTGCTGCTTAAAACAATTAGAAAAAGAACAACAGCACCCGATAACAACCTTACTATGGTAAAGCTTGAGGCATCAATAAGCTTCATCCCTAATGCCAATCGACATAATACAGAATTAGCAGCAAATGCTATCAGTGCAAAACCAGTAAAGAGAATCGTTTTTACTAGATTAAAATTGAATTTATTGATCAAAATCGACTCCAAAAATTACTAATCCAATTATTCATTAATTTGTAAAAAAATCTTATCTAGATTAACACCCAGGAGGCAACATGTTAAAGCTAGTACTTATAATCTCTGCAATTTTGCTTAACGGTTGTTCTCATATACCTGTCTCAATTAGAAAGGCTCCTCCAGTGGATATTCAAATACAGGATATAAAAAAAGATTTTTCCAAACATAAATACCAGACTGCACGTTGGGGTGGAATCCTGATTGATGTGGAAAACAATAGCAATGAAACAATTTTACAAGTTTTGGCATATCCTTTGAACTTTTATGGTCGTCCCAACTTGAACTCATCAGCGCTAGGTCGATTTTTGATCAGATCAAATGATTTTTTGGATCCTGCTATTTACGCTAGTAATAGAGAATTAACTACTTCTGGTCGACTGGTTGAAATTAGTAATCGAAAAGTCGGAAAAAAAGAACTAAAACTTCCAGTCATTGAGTCACAGCAATTATATCTTTGGCCCCAGTATCAACGAAATGACTGTGATTACCCGCCATACGGCTATTACGGATACTGGGGTTATAGTTATGGAAGACCACATTTTCGATTCTATGGTCATAGTCGACATTATTATTGATCATTAAATAATAAAAATAACAAGCCATATTTTATGATTAGATATTTTCAAGCCTTCATAAGCGTATGAGAATAATGCCAATAGCTGAGTTTTTTCTTCAATCATCGTTGAACAAAGATGAATTAGATTACTAGATAAATCTGATAAAACAGCGTGCCGATTTCGGGCTAGCATTTAACCAAATCATTTGTGTCACTTACCCTCCCTGGTAGGTATTTCCTGGACAGGAATAATTTCTTCACATTCGCCCATATCCGCTACTTTTTTTCCATAAAAATGGGAAAAAGGTGCTGCACTGAGACCATGTAAGATGATACTTAAACTAATGGTGAGTAAGCTGATATTTGAAATTAATTCAAAATGAGCAACATGACCCTGTTTCAAAACCAGCAATAAAAACAAAATAGATGCCAGTCCTCTCGGTCCAAACCAGCCTAGGAATAAGACACTTAACATATTCATTTTTGATCCCAACAGGGAAAGAGCAACTGGAAGCATTCTAATAAGCGTTAAGCTTAACATCGCGTAGATCAACATCCAGCCATTAACGACCGATAAAACATCAGGAATCAAAACTGCACCAAAAACAAAAAAAGTCCCTAAAATAAATAACTGCCCTTCCGTCTCTGCAAATTCAAACAGAAACCGACATTCATGAGTGAGTCTATTGCCAAATACCATACCGGCAACAAAAGCGGCAATAAAACCATTACCCTGTAAACTTTCTGCTAAAGTAAAAGCTAAAACTGCAATAGCAAGAGCCACAATACCTTCCGCACTATCTGTCATCCAATTTCTGGTAGTTGCTATATTGATAAGGCTTGCCCCAACAAAGCCAACCAATATTCCAGCTAGTGGGCCAAAACCAAGTTGATACACTAAAAATTGCCACCAATGATGCTGTTCAAAATCACTACTTGCAGAAGCCAGGCTGGCGAATATTAAAACTACAGGTAATGCAATTCCATCATTTAAACCACTTTCAACATTGATTGCCTGGCGAATTCGCACGGGTACATTGGCTGAAGTGACGACTGCAAGCCCAAGTGCAGCATCAGTAGGTGCCAAAATAGCAGCGACAAGTGCTGCCTCCCAAAACGCTAATTGCAAGGGAAGAACCCACGCAATCAGCGTACCTAACAGTATAGTTAAAGGCATACCAAGTAATAACATCCTGACGGGAATATTATGGTCTGCCTTTAAGCCTTGAAGATTAATTCTTGCAGCATCACTGAATAACACCAGCACAAGCGTCATTTCAGTCAGTATAAAAATAATATGTTGATTTAAATGTAAATTGACTAAAGCCAAACCATTTTTGCTTAACAGCAAACCTAAAAGAGAAAATAATAGCGGTGGAGTTAACAGGGAGCCGTCAATTTTTCTGGAAAACAAACCATAACTGATAAATATCACAGCAATAATGATAATCGTTAAATATTCCATTCAGTTGTTCTCCCTATAAACATTATGTCCTGCATACCAGCCTCTTTATACAGCCATGTTTCTAGCACTCATCTACGTCGCCAAGTATGGTAGCGTTCCACCCATCGCAACAAACCTTCGGGAGCATGTTTACGTTTCCAAACCCCCGCTACATATTTATTAGCCTCAGCCATGGTTGGATAAATGTGAATGGTACCTAAGATTTTGTTTAGACCTAGCCCATGTTTCATCGCCAAAACAAATTCAGCGATTAAGTCACCTGCATGTTCACCGACTATGGTCACGCCCAAAATCTTATCCTTACCTGGTTTAGTTAAGACTTTTACAAAACCATGTGCTTCACCATCAGCAATGGCTCGATCTAAATCATCTATATCATAAGAAACCACTTCATAAGGAATATTTTGTTCTTTAGCATCCTGCTCATTTAAGCCAACTCTCGCCACTTCCGGGTCGGTAAAAGTAGACCATGGAATCACAGAATAATCGGTACGAAATTTCTTAAACTGTCCAAACAAGGCATTAACAGCAGCATACCAGGCCTGATGAGCAGCGGTATGAGTAAACTGATAAGGCCCTGCTACATCGCCACATGCGTAGATATTTGGATAATTGGTTTCCTGAAAGGCATTGGTTTCTAAGGTTTTTCTGGGTGAAAGTGTAATCCCCATCTCTTCAACACCATAGCCATTAACATTGGCAACTCGACCAATAGCAACCAACACCTGATCAAATGGAATTTTGACTGATTGACCTTCATGTTCAGCAATGAGGATTTTTTCACCCTTTTCAATAATAAATTCCTTTGCTGTATGCCCCACCCTTAAATCAACGCCTTCCTGTTTAAACCGATTCATAACTATTTCTGATACTTCGGGGTCTTCTCGAATCATGATACGTGGCAGCATTTCTATCTGAGTTACATGGCTACCTAAACGGGCAAAGCTTTGGGTCAATTCACAACC
>JAGLUC010000437.1 GCA_023134955.1 Methylococcales bacterium
ACTCGGTACTGTTTACCACCTGTTTGAATTACCGCGTACATCTGCGTAAGCTCCGTCAAGCATTTAACTGTTAAAAGTGAACAGAAGATTATATGTTTAAAGGCCTAACTCGTCAACTGTTAATTTAACGACTTCCTGAATATATTTAAGACGCTTTGCATTAAACTTATACAGAGAAGGCAATTGATTAGTAGAAATGCTCTGTACAAAATAACATAACAAAGCTATTGACACCACCCTGTATTATTCAATACGATACTCTGTTGGATATTAGATTTGATGTGTAATAAATAATGACAGTACAAGATAAAGATAATGCTTCAGAATCAATTGATTTTGATGTCATTAAAAATTTAACTATTACAGAAGCTAAAGCTGTCGATCAGTTAATTATTAAAGAATTAAGCTCTGATGTTTTACTGATTAATCAAATTGGTCATTACATTATTGGCAATGGTGGTAAACGATTAAGACCAATGCTGTTATTGTTGGTAGCCAAAGCACTTGGAAAGGCAACTGATAATCATCTTATTTTAGCTGCGGTTATTGAGTTTATCCATACAGCGACTTTATTACACGATGATGTGGTTGATGAATCTGATTTAAGACGTGGACAAGAAAGTGCTAACGCTGTCTGGGGCAATGCAGCCAGTGTTTTGGTTGGGGATTATCTTTATTCCAGCGCCTTTGAGATGATGGTTCGTACTGATAATATGCGAGTAATGGAGATTCTTTCCAAAACAACCACAGCCATTGCAGAAGGTGAGGTATTACAATTATTAAATTGTAATAATCCTGATACCACAGAAGAAAAATACCTTGAGGTTATCGCTAGAAAAACAGCTATTTTATTCAGTGCGGCAACTCGTTTGGGTGCAGTATTAGCTGATGCAGATAAAACAACTGAGGAAGCTTTAGCTGAGTATGGACAGCAGTTAGGCATAGCTTTTCAGTTAATTGATGATGCATTGGATTACAAGTCGACTGCGGAAGATCTGGGTAAGAACCTAGGCGATGATTTAGCAGAAGGCAAGCCTACATTACCTTTGATTTATGCGATTGCTCATGCTTCTGAGTCGGATGCAAATATTATTATAGAAGCTATTAAGCAAGGTTCTCGAGATGCCTTTAGCGAAGTGTATGAAATTGTTTTATCAACTAAGGCAATTGAATATACCGAGAAGTGTGCGGATGAAGCAGCAGAAAAAGCCATAGCAGCTTTGGATTGTTTGGATGAGTCTGAATATAAAAATGCTTTGGTTACTTTGGCTAAATTTTCTGTGCAACGAGACTATTAGGAATATTATATTGGCGCAAAGAGAGTTACGCTATTATTCATCAAGTTTTTCGTGCCTTGCTGCAACAGAGTAAAATATGTAATGGTCTAATGATTTGAAGATGGCAGAGGGAATTAGCCAACCCGAAATGCGTGTTGGCTTGCCGATAGACTGTTTATATGATTTTCTAGCATTTAATCTTTGAAATGTTTTTCGATCCGGTCAAAGGCCAGATTGATTGTATCTTCATCAACGCAGTATGCCATTCTTACATGATGCTCACCTGAAGACCCAAAAGCACTGCCAGGAGCGACTGCAACTCTAGCTGTGTTTAGTAAATCTATTGCAAATTGTTTCGAATTTGTATGGGCAGCAGTTATTTTTGGAAAAACATAATATGCCCCTTCAGGTTTTTGATTTGTAAAAACATGCGGTATATTTTCGAGTCTTTGGCAGATTAGTTCTCTACGACTGTTGAGGATTGTTTCAAATTCCTGTTTATGATCTAAAGGCTTACTCAATGCAACAACACCCGCTAACTGTGAAATACGTGGCGCACAAATCATCGTTGCATCATGTACCTTAAGTGCTTCACTTTTCAACTCGGCAGGCATTATCATATAGGCTAATCGCCAACCACTCATGGCATAAGATTTTAAAAATGAATGCAAATAAACAATGTGCTCTTTAAATCGCTCAACGCTGGCGAGATTGAAATATTTGTCCCTGTTGTCGTAAACGAAGGCACTATACGGGTCATCAATAATAATCAGTATATTATGTCGTTTGGCGATCTCACCGACACGGGTCAATTCAGCTTCGGAAAATATTTTTCTCGTTGGGTTCGAAGGGCTTACAAGAACAATGGCTTGCGTTTTATCAGTAATTAAATCGGGTAATAAATCTATATCAAGAGACCAATTATTGTTTTCATTCAGCGGCCAGTAAACCGGTTTACCCGAGAATAAATTAATTTGCTGGGTGTGTGCTGCAAAACACGGGGCAGTCAGGATAATCTCATCACCAGGGTCAAGCATGGTATGAAACAGTATATTCAATCCTTGCATATTGCCAGCACTGATCATCACGTTCTCATCCGCGTCAACATCGATACCCGTTTGTGCTTTGTGTTCTGTCGCAACCAGTTTACGAAGTTCAAGCAGGCCAGCAGGTAAAGTATATTTACCTGCATCGGGATCTTCATCAAGATATT
>JAGLUC010000438.1 GCA_023134955.1 Methylococcales bacterium
TATTGCTATCGTTTGAAATGGCTTGTGATAATTTTCGGCTACGGGTTATTTGCACAAAATCATGATATTTGATTTTAATGGTAACTGTTTTTGCCGTTAGTTTTTTGTCATGTAGTTTTTTTAACGCTTTTGATAATAATTGTTGTAAGTTTTGCAAAACATGTTGTCGATCTTTAATATCAACTTGAAAAGTGGTTTCTATACCCACCGATTTGCTAACCCTGTGATTATTAACAGGGCGATGGTCAATGCCTCTGGCAATATTGTAATAATGCTGTGCTGTTTTACCAAAATGTTGCTGTAAAAATAATAGCGACTGGTTTTTTAAATCATGCCCTGTTTTTATGCCAAAACCATGCATTTTCTTTTCAGTGGCTTTACCTATGCCATGAAACTTTCCTATAGCCAGTTGTTCAATAAATTGAGCACCTTGCTCCGGGTTAATAACATATAGGCCATCCGGTTTATCTATATCCGATGCTATTTTTGCAAGAAATTTATTATAGGATATGCCGGCTGATGCGATCAGTTGAGTTCTTTTAAAAATAGTTTGTTTAATTTCTCTGGCAATTAAGGTGGCAGAGCCATGATGTAAAGAACAGTGGCTGACATCTAAATAAGCCTCATCTAAAGAAAGAGGCTCAAACAAATCGGTATATTGAGCAAAAATCTGTCTAATAATGCCAGAGACTTGTTTATAAGCTTCAAATCTAGGTTTTACAAAAATGGCTTGTGGACACAGACGATAAGCTTGCGCTGATGGCATGGCAGAGTGAATGCCATATTGTCGTGCTTGATAATTGCAGGTGGCAACAACGCCACGAGTATTGGGTTGTCCACCGACTATTAGCGGCTTATTTTGATATTCTGGATGATCGCGCTGTTCAACTGCTGCAAAAAAAGCATCCATATCAATATGGATGATTTTTCTACAGGAATTAGACATGAAACTTATTTTTCAGGAGTATTTAACCCTTCGGTTAATTTCCAGTCAGAAAAAGGAAAGGGCAGGTCTTCTGTGTTGTAGGTTAAAAATAGCAGGATGTGATACAGGTAAACTGAAAGTGTTTGTCCAAAAGTAAGAATGTTTTTATTTGCAGAGCCTGTGAATAGTGCCGAAGCAATCTGTAGTAAAATAACAGCCCATAGCAAAATTCTGACTAAGCTGACAATGATGAAAAAAGCTAAAATAAAGAAAATACGTTTCCAGGTACTGATCTTTTTAAGGTTGTCGTTTATTTGTTGTTGCATAGTGTGTGTTAGCCTTTGTTCATTAAGTCACGTAAATCAAGCGCGGAAGCATTTGCTCTGGCAATATAATTAGCCATCGCTAAAGAGTAATTGGCAAACATGCCAAAGCCACCACCATTAAGAATCATCGGGCTTAAAATGGGTGTCAATGCATTTTCCAGGGCATGAATCATATTATCTAAGGTATTCATTGCCCGTTTATCTAAAATAATATCTTCAAAATCAACTTTAATTGCTTGAAGAATATGGAGTAAAGCCCAGCTACCGCCGCGAGCTTCATAAAAAATATCATCAACCAGTAACCAAGGGGTTTTGCCTACACCTATAGTTTTTTCTTTGGTAAACCTAGGTGCTTTTTGTCCGCTGGGGTCATATAGTATACCTGCTGCACCAGCAAAACGGTCGGTACTAGCGGTCAGGCGTGTTGATAGCCCACCCAGACGTTTAATCACAACTTCAAGATAATTCCATAAGTTATCTGCACGAGAGTAAAACTGAGCGCGTCTTTGGTTTTTGGTTGGGCTATGTAAGCGCTGCATGTAGATATGTAAGGATTTAATACCTTTTTCATATTCGGATTCAGTAGAAGGCAGAGCCCAGGAATTGGGTTCGTAATAAAAATAAGGTTCTGCAAGTGCTAAATCTTTATCTTCTATAGATTGCGACTGATCTCTTGCAAAGTGGTTTCTTAATGCCGTGGTGCCATCGCGTAACATCACTAAGGCACCGTATTCCCAGGCACGAATATTATCAAGAAATAAACCAGGAGGTGCAACATCATTAGAAATGTAGCCTCCGGGTTTGTTCATTAATACTTCTGCGATATGAGCAAGGGTATTGGTGTAAACGAAACCAATTGCCATAGTGTCAGTTTTGCTTTTTTTCATATACTTAACAGCTTGTTCACGTACGGGAAAAGTCTTAGGCTCAGAGCCCCACCATGCACCAAGAATAAATATGGCAATAAGTGATATGCTTAATAAAGCGCCAAAAAACCAAATAATTCCTTTTGATCTGGCATCTTCTAAAGCTGTGCTGGCAGTCATTTTTTTTGGCTCCTAAAAGCAAATGAATTTTCAGTAAAATGACAACAATGTTAACAGGTTTAAAGATTATTTTCTGTGTAACAACTGGCTTAATATGGTTTGTGCATTAAATGATAATAATATCAATATGTTAAATATTTTTTTTATTAGGTTTTGTTTGGTCTTATATGCGGTTTATTTGCGTTTAATTTGAAATATTTTATTGTTATATTCAACCACAAGGCTATTGATACGAATATCAATAAGTTTCATTCCTGAATCAATATATTGTCCAGTCAGATATTTTTTCATATTAACCATGATAAAGCGATCTTGCTTGTGTTCAGCATAAACAAATACATTAATATTAATACTAGGAACAGTTCTACGAAATTTATAGTTTAATTCAGATAGAAAGGGAGGTTGATTAGCTTTGGTTTTTGCTTTTGCTTCTACTTTAATTGATTGATGGCTTGGAAGCATACCTGTTTTTATTGGAAGAGTATGCGTTTTTATAACAGCTGTTTGTTTTTCTGGATTGATTTTAGCGGTTTTTTGTTGAATATTTTGATTGGCGACAAATGTTGTGGCTACTGAAATAGGTTTTGCATTTTTTTGTGGTGCTTTTAATTGTTCAGCAATAGAGATTACTGGTTTTTTTTCTACAATTTTATTAGCGGGAGGTAAAGGCGTATTAATTTTTTCTTGAATAAGTTTTTCTTTTTTTACAATAGCCGGTTTTTTAGCAGTTGTTATTTTGTTTTCCTCAACTTTATTAAAAGACCAAATAATATAGGATAAAAAGACAATATTAATAGCTATTAATAAGGTCAGCCAAATTGGCTGTTTTTTTTCTATAGTATCCTGTGATTCCAGAATTCTATGCTCTAAAGATGCTGGCTGGTTTTTCAGCCTTTCCTGTTCAGACCTTCTAAGGGCTTTTAAAATAATAGACATCAGGGAATCAAGCTGAGTTTAGGTGTGCTGTTTTTAGCGTTTAAGTTACTTAGATGAATAAAAGTTTTGGGTCCAACGATTCCATCATTGACTAACTGATGCTGTTGTTGAAATTGCATAATTTTAGTTTTTAACTGACTATCAAAAAAATTAGACCCAGAGGAAGAGCTTAGGCTATGTTTTTGAGTAAAAGCAAGATGCGCTCTTATCCATAAAATTGCTGTGGATAATTGACCTGATTGTAGATTGGTAATATTAGGTTCGGGAGGTTGCCATAGAGTAAGGTAATAGCCATCCCACAAATCCAGCACGTTTTTAACAGGAAAGCTTCTATTGGGGTTAAAATTAAATACAGGGTCGCCATTTTTTAAGCCAGTCAGTAAAACATATTTCTTTTCTGCTGAGGGGCGCGAAAACTCCATAATAACCGGTCGATTTAAAGCAATGAGTGCTTGCCAGTCAGACTTGTCCAGCAAGCATTGCAAGCCTGTTGATTTAATAAAGTGACAGTTTGAGTCTGTGTCAGAATTTATCTGTTTACCCCATAGATTAGCAAGCTGAGCTATGGCAGAATTTAGGGGTTGTGGTGTTTTTTCAAGTGAGATTTTAAAATTTAGTATTTTATGTTGTTGCTCGTTTTCTTTAATGGTGGCAGTTTTTTCAAAAGAGCCAGATAGAATGATAAGCTTCTTTTTGGGAGTAATAAATTTTAAATTAAATATAAATATCACTAAGGCAATGATGATAAAGCTGGCTAATAAAGGTTTGTTAAAATACCAGAGAGCTGATTTACTGGGTATATCAAATACCTCTTTAGCAGCATTAGCGGTGATTTTTTTTGTGACTATATGAGTATTTTCTACGTAAGCAGCCAGTAAGGCTCGGTCGCAGATTATATTGATTAGCCTTGGAATGCCTTTTGATAATTGATATATTTTGTTTATTGCTTTGCGTTCAAAAATATTAGCATTACCTCCACTGATACTTAAACGATGCTTAATATAAGTGTGTGTTTCTGCAAGGGACAAAGAAGATAAATGATAGCGAGCGGTAATGCGCTGGTTTAATTGGCGTAACTCAGGTTGTTCTAAAAGCAACTTTAGTTCAGGCTGAGCTATTAGAATAATCTGTAATAATTTGCTTTTGCTGGTTTCCAGGTTGGTTAACAGGCGAATTTGTTCCAATACATCCAGGCTTAGGTTTTGAGCTTCATCCAGGATGAGTACCGTACGTTTACCAGCGGCATGGGTCTCAAGCAAGTGTCTGTTTAAGCTATCAATCAGAGTCTTTAATGATTGCTGATTTTGCTCATAGCTGATTTGTAATTCATCACAAAGGGTTGCAAGTAATTCGATGGCTGTTAACTTAGGATTTAAGATTAAAGCAATATCAATATTTTCAGGTAATTGTTGTAATAGGCAGTGGCATAAAGTGGTTTTACCTGTGCCAACTTCACCAGTGAGTGCAACAAAGCCTCCGCCCTGATTAATGCCATACAATAAGTGAGCAAGCCCCTCCTGATGATGCTTACTCATATATATGAAGTGAGGATCAGGTGCTATGGAGAAAGGTGCTGTGTTAAAATGAAAAAATTGTTGATACAACGTCAATCCTTACTAATCAGGTTGCTAACATGAATGAAAATACCCCTAACTCAGCACCAGCGGCAAAAAAGGTTAAATATATCGCGTCTATCATTTATTTATTAGTGTTTGCTTTTGTTGTCGGTGGAAGCTATATAAATCAGCAGTTAGTGGCTGATGATGTTAATGCAGAGAAAAAGTCAATTGAAGAAAGTATTAAGGAGTGAAAATCGGGAACTTATTTAATCCTCACTCCTTACTAAAAAATTTGTCTAAGATACCATGGTCTTTTTTTAAATAGTCTAGTCGCTCTTGAGCTAATTGCCCCATTTCACTTTTTGCCTCTTTATCAATAATTTGTTGCAGGATTGTGCTGCTTTCCTTTTCTAGTAAGTTAATAGCTGATTTTCTAACTGATTGATAATGTGCATTAAGTGCTGCAAGCTCTGTTAAATAAACACTAGCCTCATTTAGTTGTCTTAATATGACTTTTTCTGGATCATCAGTAAACAAGTCACGCACTAAATTACCGTATTGTTGCTGAATTCTTGCAACATCAGTTCGGTTAATTTTAGCCGGTTCAGTTGGGTCGTCACAACAGCCCATAATTACCTCTTTTAATCTGTTTCCATTTACATATACTCTTTTACGAGTATACCTTTAAAAAATATTCAAGGCAGAGTTGTTTATGTTCATCTTGCATAGTTCCAACAAAACTGAAAATCTGATGGCTCATTTAACAGCAGTTATTGGCAGCCTGCCTTTATCTAATCCCCTGGATAAAGAGATTTTTCTGATTCAAAGCCAAGGAATGGAGCGTTGGCTATCACAACAACTAGCCAGTCAATTTGGTGTCTGGGGAAATTATGACTATTTATTCCCTGGTAAGTTCTTTAGCTCTATTGCCAAAAAAATTGATCGTCTATTAAATGATGATATTTTTGATCGGGAATTGATGTTATGGCGATTTGAATTACAGTTACGTGAACTGGATGATGATTGTTTTAAGTCTTTGCAACATTATATAAAAGGTGAAAATCAGGCATTAAAGCGCTTTCAATTAGCGCAGAAATTAGCGCAAATTTTTGATCAATATCAAATGATGCGACCCGATATGCTGGATAGTTGGCAAGCTGGAAAGTTGCTTTATCAAGTGGATAATGAGATTTGGCAACGGGCATTATGGCAAAGAATCACTCAGGCGATTGGACATAAGCATCGTGGTTCTTTGTGGCAGGATGTGGTTAATAAGTTAAATCAGGCAGAACAGGGTGATCTATCAAAATATCTTCCTGAGAGAATTTTTGTGTTTGGTTTAAACACCATGCCGCCGTTATTCTTAAATTATTTACAAGGCTTGTCCAGGCATTGTGACGTACATTTGTTTTTGCTTAATCCCGCACAGGTTTATTGGGCAGACTTGGTGACCAAAAAACAATTTGATCAGAGCACAGAAGACCACCCTCTGCTATCAACCCTTGGACAGCAAGGCAGGGAGTTTCAGCAAATGTTGCTGGAGCAGGCTGATTTCACTTATGAACCTTCGAGTTTTGAGGAGATAGAAGGGGAGGATGAAACTAATTTACAGCAATTACAACATGATATTTTAGTCAATCAGTTACAAGGACAAGCTGTATTGGAAAAGGATGGCTCCATAATGATTCATGCCTGTCACACAAGAATGCGTGAAGTGGAAGTATTAAAAAACCAGTTGTTACAGACTTTAGAACAAGACCCAGAATTAGAATTACGCGATATTGTGGTGATGTCACCCGATATTCAGCAATATGCCCCCTTTATATCCGCTGTGTTTAGTGATATTCAACATGCGATTGCCGATAAAACGTTGCGCATAAGTAATATGGCATTAGATGCCTTTATTCGCTTTTTAAAGCTCAGCCAGGGTCGCTTTGGTTGGCAAGCGGTTATGGATTTGCTGGAGCAGTCGGTTGTCAGGGAAAATTTTGCCATTAGCGAAACAGATTTAGAATTAATCAAACATTGGGTGGCTGATACGCATGTGCGCTGGGGTAAATCTGCTACACATAAAAAAGAATTAGGCTTGCCAGAGTTAAATCAAAATACCTGGCAAGCTACATTAGATCGCTTGTTGATGGGATATGCAGTAGGTGATGAAAATAATTTTATTGATCATGTCTTGCCTTATCGTGAAATTGAGGGTAGTTCGGCACAAGTTTTAGGTGGCTTTAATGACTTCATTCAACTTTTATTTAAGGCTAGTGATGAGTTAAAGCGTGAAGTATCGCTGAGTCAATGGTCAACAAAATTATATTATTATGCAGATCAATTATTGGCCTCAAAAACGCAAGAACAACAAATGGAGCGGCAACAGCTTAATGAAATACTAGAACAGCTGGCAGGTGATTTATCTGGGATACATACAGAAAACCTAGCTTTAGATGTGATGACCGCCTGGCTGGAAAGTCGAGTGTCAGAAACTAAATCATCCAACGGATTCTTGCGTGGACAGTTAACATTCTGCTCAATGTTACCGATGCGCTCAATCCCATTTAAAGTCATTGCCTTGTTAGGGCTGAATGAAGGTGAGTTTCCTAAAATAGACAGACACCCTACTTTTGATTTGGTCGGGCAAAATTTTAGGCAAGGTGACAGGTCACGTAGAGCAGATGACAGGTATCAGTTTTTAGAAATTCTACTCTCGACACGACAACAATTAATTGTGACCTATCTAGGTATATCCTCACAAAATAATGAGGATATACCTCCTTCGGTTATTGTTAGTGAATTAGTTGATGTAATGGAAAACTATTACCAATTAACTGATCTAATCACTAAACACCCTTTGCAGGCTTTTAGTCGCCATTATTTTAGTGAGCAATCAGAATTGTCAAGCTTTTCTAAAGCAGATTATGAAACGGCTGTTGCTTTGGGAGAAGAAAAACAGGAAACACAAAATTGGTGGCAGGGACGATTGGAATTGGATGATACGGACGTTATTGAGCTTGCAGATTTGTTTGCTTTTTTCAGACATCCGCAACAATATTTTATGCAACGCCAGTTAGGTGTCCGATATACCGATAAAACAGTTGATGTTGAAGAAAGAGAGCCATTTGAGATTGATAATTTAGAGGCTTATGATATTAATCAGCAATGGATTGAAAGTCGGTTAAATAAGCAATCATTCTCATTAGAAAAATTACAGGCTCAAGGGCGATGGTTGTCAGGGGTGGGGGGTGAAATAGCATTTTCTCAGCAGGAATTGGCTATTGATGATTTTGTCACGCAGATAAAGCAATTAGATCTGGGTTTAAAAAAACAACATCAGCCTGTTGATTTAAGCATTGGTGACTTTAGGCTGATAGGTAGTCTTGGGCATATGTATGAGCAAGGGAGTTTGTTTTATCGCTATGCTAATTTAAAAGGAAAAGACTTTATGTTGGCTTGGTTGCATCACTTGATCATTAATCAAATAAAACCACAACCAACTCACTTATTAAGTAAAGATGAGTCAGTGGTGTTTTTTCCAGACAGTGGGCAAGAGGAAGAATTAATAACGCTAATAAATATTTATCGCCAAGGTCAACAGCGACCAGATGTTTTTTTTACCGAAGCCGCTTTTGCTTATGTTAAGCACGCATTAAAACTAAAAAATAAAAGCAGATCAAAAAAATCAGCATTAGAAGTAGCACAAGAAAGCTTGATTAAAGAAATAGGCTTTAATCAATCGTTAAAGCAATTGTATCCAAACGAAAATGTAGTAGAGCTGCTTAATGAGAGCTTTAAATTACAATGTGAGGATTTTGTTTTGCCACAATGGGAAAGTAATCGATGGGGTTAATCGATGGGGTCAGACTCGATTGATTTTAAACGTAAGGTAGATTAAACTCTATAATATGTTTTGTTAACTGGTTTTTTACTTATGGCACGTCTACCTCGCTTTGTTATTGTCGGTCA
>JAGLUC010000439.1 GCA_023134955.1 Methylococcales bacterium
AAAAAACAATACATCTCTATACTTTATACAATGGCTCTAATTCATCAGTGCACACAGTATCTTTATCTTTTGCTTTATTTTCAGCTATGAACGCTTTAAACAGATTTTCACCTTGCCACGATTCCGACTGGCTCGCATATAATCTTTGGTTTAATCCCTCTATTTCATCTTTCAATTCAGCACCGCATTGATTGGCAATTGAACTAAGACTATGCTGGTTATATTTGATTTCCCCCCATGCTAACAAAGCTTCTTTTGTTGCACTTTTATCATCTTCCTGACAGGCTTTTTTAAGTACTTTAACAACATCTTTTATTTTTAACTCTGTACTATTCTCTGCTATGTCATCAATTTGTTGCTTTGGTTTTTTAACCAAGAAAAACAGCGTAATTAACCAAACACTGGCAAAGAAAATAGCTAGCCACATCCAAAATGGATTTGCTATTGTTTCAACTGTTTTCACAGTCTCTGTATTTTTTTCTTCTAATCTAGGTTCAGTATTCGTTGGGGTGGGTTCTGTTTGCCCTTCTGCTGCTGCAACTACTGTGATTTTTTTTGCTGGAATAGCCGCTACTTGCATTTTTTTAGTTTGGGTATTAAACCAAGGTACTTTTATTTCGGGTAAAGTAAAACTACCGGCTTTTGAAGGAATATATGCAATCTTTTCCTCTCTTAAAGCAATTAATCCATCTGCTTGTTTTTTTTCTTTTAAAACAGGTTGGTCTGGATAACTTTTTAATTGTGGAATATCTGCCTCATTATGTAATTCAGGTAATTGCGCAACTGTAGTGCCTTTCGCAAGTAGAGATATTGTTCGGGTTAAAGGTTCTCCAATTTTCATATTATTAATATCCCCCGACCAGCTTTCTTCTATATAAACCTGCTCCGCAGGAATCCAGTGTTTGCCGGTAAAATCACCTGGTGCGGCTTGTACATCTAAAGTAATCGCCTTAGATGTGACCCGTTTAGTTTTTGTCATTTGCTGCCTAAAAAAGCCATTAAACCTGGGAGCTGACTGCGAGACAACATCTGCTGTTAAGATTAAAGGCTCAATAGTCAGCTTGCCACTTTTCTGCGGAAAAATTGCATATTTCCGCTCGGTCACCATATAGGCTATGCCATTAACATTGGTTTTATAATTTTTATCTTCACCTAATTTCTCGACCAATGCATCCGCCATTTCCGGCTCGGTTAAACTGGCCTGCGCAATCTGAACACTAAAATAAAATTTTAAGGTATAAAGTACCTGAGACTGTACATATACTTTTGAAGGAGTGGCTTCAACCTCTAAAAACAATTCGTTTTGTTGATCATTCTGACCCGAAGCATTGCTTTTTGTTACTGATAACACTATAGATTCGCTGACATCGTCGCCAAAAAAAATGGCAGGGATAACAATATCGCCTGTGTTTTTTGCCATTACATTTAAAACCCATTGAATAGATTTAGTCGATTTGCCATTAATCCATGATGAATTACTGCTTTTTTTGTTACTTAAAATTTCAAAGTTTTTATTTAACGGCTTAAAATCCGGCTCTTCATCTGGTGACTCATTTGCCGTAAAGGTTAATTGAAAAGACTCATTAATATTAACCGGATTACGATCTACATTTGTTCTAATCTCTACCGCATTAACCAGCTGAATAGAAAATAAAATTAAAATAATTGAAAAAGATGTCTGTTTAAAATTTGTTTTTTTAATCATGGAAAAATATTTCTACCAAGCTGGGTTGTTATTTTTTTTACGGCCTCTTTGACCATATTGATATTTAAATTTACGTTTTAATAAGCCTGCAGGGTCATCAGGAATACGTTTTAACCATTGTTCGTTGGCTTGCTCTGATTCGTCATATTGTTCTGACTCATTTGCCTGTTGCTGTTCGGCTTCTTGCTGTTTTTGTTGTTGTTCTTTTTGCTGATCAGACTTTGGTTCTTGAGGCTGTTCTGAATCTTTAGCTTCATCCTCAGCTGCTTTTTGCTCCGATTCATCAGAGTTTTTTGACTGCTCATTTTGTTCAGAATTTTGTTTTTTATCAGATGGTTCAGAACCCTCTTGCTGATCTTGTTTGTCATCACCCTGTTTTGAGTCTTTTTGATCAGACTGTTTTTTATCATCGCCTTTTTGCTGATTTTTGTTTTGCTTTTCTAATGCTTTTTCGACCTGTTCTTTATTATATTTAGCATCTTCATTATCAGGCTGTTTTTCCAAAGATTGCTCATAAGCTTTTTTTGCTTCTTGCAACTTACCCGACTGTGCCAAGGCATTTCCATTATTATAAAGTCCCGTTGCCGACTGATCGTCCTGTAAACTTTCTATTGCCTGCTCAAACTGTCCAGCCTTGTATTGAGCTGCCGCCTTCCATTGTGGATCGGTAAATTGTTCAGCCGCCTGCTGATAATTCTGTTGTTTAAATGCCTGTTGCGCTTGTTGACCTTGCGTTTGCCATAAGTCATCCCATTCCAATGCATAACTGGCTTCTGGAAAAGGCAATAACAGTAACAATGTGATTGATAATAAGCCTTTTCTAAAACTTAATGCGGCAAGGGGTAAGACCAATAATAATAACCAAGGGCCTTTTTCATCCCATTGATCAATTAATAAATTATTGTCTTTGCCTCCTTGTTTTTCTATAGGACTATCCAATTGAGCTAATAAGGCATTAATATCGGAATCATCATCAGTCATGGTTTTATACCATCCACTGCCTTTATTGGCTAAAGCGGACAATTGAGAAATATTAAGCTTTGGTATCACGATATTTCCGTTTGCATCTTTAAAAAATCCTCCCCCTGCTAATTTAATCGGCGCACCCTCTGCTGTCCCTACCCCAAGAATAGATAGACGATAGTCTGCAAGCGAGTCAACCTCACTAATTAAGTCATCACTACTAATGCCGTCGCTGACTAATAAAATATCCCCTGTTTGTAAGCCTGATTGCTTTAATAATCCAACCGCTTTTTCTAATGCCAAAACGGTATTACTCCCTTGCTCGGGCATCAGTTCTGTATTTAATGCAGATATTTGGCTGAGAATTGTATCTGTATCTTCTGTTAAAGGGGTAACAGTAAAAGCATCTCCTGCATAAACTAATAATGCACTTTGGCCATCTTTACGCTGTTTTAAAATATCGGCAATTTTATAACGCGCCCGACTTAATCGGCTGGGTTTTACATCGGTTGCATCCATTGATTTAGATAAATCCAGGACTATGACTAATGCCGCATCATTTCTAAACACTGGTGAAGGTAGGCGTTCCCAGGTTGGTCCTGCTAAAGCGATAATAGTTAATAAGCTGGCAAGCGCACCTGTCGACAAAACCCAGCGACTTTTACCTGCTGGCTTTTCCTGCAAGATAAAGGGTAATAGAGCCTCATCACACACGGCATTCCAATTACCCTGGTTCAGTTTATTTTTAAGCAAAAATACCATCATGATTATGGCTGGTATGATCGCCAATAACCAAAACGGTCTAATAAAATGGAATTCTGCAAGGTTCATGAGCGCAGCCTGTTTAATCGGCTAATGCTAATAATACTGACAAGCAATAAAGTCATTGCTAAAGGCCAATGATAAAGCTCTGTTTTTGGGCGAAAATACTGTTTATCTTTTTCAACGGGTTCTAGTTGATCTAATAATTGATATATTTGATTTAACTCTTGGGTATTTCTGGCTCTGAAATAACGTCCCCCTGTTTTTTCTGCAATGGCAGTTAAGGTTTTTTCGTCCAAATCTCTGGATGGATTGACTTTACGCGAGCCAAAAAAACTGCGTACCAATATTTCATCAGCACCGATACCAATGGTATAAATTTTAAGATCATTATCTGCTGCTAGTTCAGCTGCTTTTATCGGTGTCACTTCACCTGCGGTATTTGCACCATCGGTTAATAATATTAATACTCGACTTTCTGATTGTTGCTTTCTTAATCGTTTAACAGCAAGACCAATAGCATCACCAATTGCTGTATTTTTTCCAGCTAAACCGATAGCTGACTCATTCAATAAAGTCATTACTGTAGCTCGGTCAAAGGTTAAAGGCGTTTGTAAATAAGCATTTGTACCAAATAAAATAAGCCCTAGCCGATCTCCTACTCGACGCTCAATAAACTGAGTCGCCACATATTTAGTTGCTGTTAATCGGTCTACTCGCCTTTTATCGACAACAAAATCCTGTTCCTCCATACTGCCTGATAAGTCAACTGCCAGCATCAAATCACGCCCACTAATCGCTTGTTCTATGGGTTCTCCCATCCATTGAGGACGCATCACTGCAACCACCAGCAATACCCAGGCGATCATGGCCAACATTAAAGGCCACTGATGATTTTGACTGACTGTTTTTGTTTCTGCCGTAGCAAAGTCATCCAAAAAAGGCACTTTTAATGCAGCCTGTTCTACGGGTATATCCGCAGGGACTAGCCAGCGAATAATTAAAGGGAATGGAAGTGCCAATATTAATAATGGCCATTCAAAATGAATCATGGTGTGTTATTTTTTTGTGCAGAAAGCCAGTCTTCACATAGTTTAATGAGTTCAGGCATATTTAAATGAGTCGCTGTATTTTTTTGATAATGCCTATCAGCAAAGCATTGCCCTATCCCTTGAGAAAAAGCTGATTCTTTAACCGAACGATCTAAATAAGTCAGCCATGCTTGTCCTGTTAGGCTTGCGACCTCTTTTCTTGGGGAAATACTTATCGCCACCCGACGAATTAATGTAGATAGGGCGATTAGTTTTTGTTCATCAGTTAAATCACTATCTGATTTAATTTTAACTAGTAGTTTCTTTGCGGTTTTGGTGGCTGTTCTTCGGGTGATCCATTTATACACCCAGATTATTAGCCAGCATAATAAGGGCATGACAATCGCTAGAATCCACCAACCTATTGCTGGTGGCCACCAGCCGACTGCATCAGGTAAATGAATATCTCGAAGCTGTAATTGTTGTGGCTGCATTATCTTAAAATCTCCACCGGGTCGTCAGAGGTACTGCATTGAAAAAACACCAAACCCAATTTTTTAGCAAGCTTTTGTAAATGTTCCAATCGTATTTGATAGCGTTGCTGATATTGCAATATGCGCTGTTTATCGCCAGTATCAACCACAACATCGTGCTGTTCATCAGTAAAACGGTAACGTCCTTTAGCAGGAAGATGGCTTTCTATGGCATCATAAATATGCACCAGCACCACATCACAGTGACTGGATAATTTAGCCAAATGATTTTCTGCTTTTTGATCCAGCCCTCGAAAATCACTGATAATATAAACCAGACTTCCTGGACGAGCATGTTGTACTAATCGAGCCAATACATGTTCCAGGGTTATTTCATTATTTAATTCAGTGGACACTTTAACCAAGACATTAAAAAAACGTAACACCGCATGTTTACCATTTTGGGGCTTAACTTCCTGGCATTGTGAACCAGTAAAAAACTGTCCCCCAATTCGATCCCCCTTATGTTGGGCAACCCATGCCAGTAATGCGGCAATTTTTGCAGCCTGTACCGATTTAAAAACACCACGGGTAGCAAACTGCATGGCAGAGCGATTATCAACAGAAATAAACACTGGGCGTTCACGCTCCTCTCTAAACACTTTGGTATGTGTCTTGCCTGTCCTCGCTGTCACTCGCCAATCAATACTGCGTATATCATCACCGGGTTGATACAACCTTGCTTCATCAAATTCCATGCCTCGTCCTTTAAAGCTAGAAACAAATCCACCACTTTGGCTTGAGCGAATTTTGGCATGGTGTAATTTAAGCAATGATGCCGGTTTTGCTAAATTAACTAAAGTTTTTAACTGCACAGAAACAAGTTCATTACCACTATTTTTAACCATATTCATTTATGGAACAGCAATCCTTGAGATTAATTCTTTAATAAAATGATCAGTTGTAATCCCTTCTGCCTCAGCCTCATAAGACAAAATCAAACGATGGCGCAGCACATCAAAAGCCATTTCTTGAATATCTTCAGGGCCGACAAAATCACGTTGCTGTAACCATGCTTTAGCTCTTGAACATCTATCCAAAGCAATAC
>JAGLUC010000044.1 GCA_023134955.1 Methylococcales bacterium
GAACTTTTGGGACGATTAATAATAGTAAACTTCAATCATAGCGGATGTGATACAAATAATGACTATTTTATAGTTGGCGCTGCAGAATCAATGATTAAAGGTCTTGAAAGCAGAGAGCCTTATGTTAAAACAGAGCTAAGCTTGGAAACTATAAAGAGTAATAATAAATGAAAATAGCCATTGCAGGCACGGGCTACGTAGGCCTATCCAATGCCATGTTACTCGCACAACACAATGAAGTTGTAGCCGTAGACATCATCAAAGAAAAAATAGAACTATTAAACAACAAAAAATCCCCCATAGCCGACACAGAAATAGAAGACTTTTTAGCAAATAAACAATTAAACTTCACAGCAACGCTAGATAAGGCACAGGCATATCAAAATGCAGATTATGTCATCATCGCCACACCGACAGATTATGACCCAGAAACAAACTACTTCAATACAAGCTCAGTAGAATCAGTCATAAAAGAGGTAATGGCTATTAACCCAAATGCCGTTATGGTCATAAAATCAACCGTTCCTGTTGGCTACACAGAACAAGTAAAAATCCAATTAGGCACAGATAATATACTCTTCTCCCCAGAGTTTTTACGAGAAGGCAAAGCCCTGCATGACAATCTCTATCCATCACGCATAATTGTAGGCGAGCAATCAGAACGCGCAAAAACTTTTGCCAACTTACTAAAACAAGGCGCAATAAAACAAGATATTTCCATTTTGTTCAGTAATGCAACAGAAGCAGAAGCGGTAAAATTATTCTCAAACACCTACTTAGCCATGCGAGTCGCCTATTTTAATGAATTAGACAGCTATGCAGAAGCACATGGCTTAGATTCAAAACAAATTATTGAAGGTGTCGGCTTAGACCCCCGCATAGGCGACCACTACAACAACCCCTCCTTTGGCTATGGCGGCTACTGCCTACCCAAAGATACCAAGCAACTACGAGCGAACTACCAAAATGTACCCAATAGCCTTATCAGTGCCATTGTCGATGCCAACACCACACGAAAAGACTTCATAGCAGAATCTATTCTCAAGCGAAACCCAAAAGTAGTTGGAATATACCGATTAGTCATGAAAACAGGGTCAGATAACTTTAGGGCATCAGCCATACAAGGCATAATGAAGCGTATTAAAGCCAAAGGCGTAGAAGTCATTGTTTACGAGCCAGAGCTAAAAGAAGATGAGTTCTTCCACTCAAAAGTGATTAATGATTTAACTGAATTTAAGCAATGTGCAGATGTGATTATTGCTAACCGTATGACAGATAGTATTAAAGATGTAGAAAACAAAGTATATACACGGGATTTGTTTGGTAATGACTAATTAAAAATGACCGAATCTAACCGAATAGAATACAAACAAACCCTAACTGAGTTTTTAGAAAAGGAAGTGATCGCCTTTTTAAACTCAGAGACAGGCGGTGTTATCTATTTGGGGATAAATGACCAAGGCAAAGTCATAGGGCTAAAAAATAGTGATGCAATACAACTAAAAATAAAAGATAGATTAAAACATAATATTTCAC
>JAGLUC010000440.1 GCA_023134955.1 Methylococcales bacterium
CGTATTACACTTCGTTTCATACGGGGTACAATATGTGTTAATAAAACAGTGTCAAAATACCCTGCCAGAAGTTTTGGGACGATTAATAACTTGACTTAAACCTAGAAATTTCAAATAACATCATGTCAGTATCTCAACTAAGAAATATTTATCAATTAAAAATAAGCTTAACAGGTTCAAAACCGGCTATTTGGAGAAGAGTTCTTGTTGTAAGTGATTCTTCACTAAAGGATTTACATTTAACTATCCAGATTGCAATGGGTTGGTCAAACTGCCACCTTCACCAGTTTATATCTAATGGTATATTTTATGGCATAAAAGATGATGATTTCGATTTTGGTATGGAAATTGAAGATGAAAATGACTACAAATTAAATCAATTACTAAAATCGGAAAAAGACTTCATTCAATATGAATATGATTTTGGTGATGGTTGGATACATAAAGTAATTTTAGAAAAAATATTGCCTTTTAATATAGAAAACAAACTACCTCTTTGTATCAAAGGAAAAAGAGCCTGTCCACCCGAAGATTGTGGCGGAATATGGGGCTATGAAGAACTGTTGGAAACTATTAATGACTCTGACCATCCTGAACATGACAGTATGCTGGAATGGTTGGGTGACCCCTTTGATTCAGAAGCATTAGATATTGATAATATAAATAAACAGCTTTTGGAATATATTCGCTAGCAGATCTAAAAAAGTAAAAAACACATGGCAAATCAACCCAAAATAGATATACGCACTTCACCGTATATTCGTAAAGCACCTACCGTGGCAGAAATTATGCGTAATGTCGTCTACGCATTATTCCCCTTGGTGGTTTATGCTATCTACCAATTTGGTATCAGCGCATTAGCATTAATGATTGTCACAGTACTTGCCTGCATGGGTACAGAACATCTATTCTGCAAATTATCCGACAAAAAAACCACGATAGGCGATGCCAGTGCCATTATCACAGGCTTATTATTAGCCATGACTTTACCGCCTGGTTTTCCTTTATGGATGGGAGCTGTGGCAGGGTTTGTTGCTATCGCCATGGGAAAAACTTTATTTGGGGGGATTGGCTTTAATGTCTTCAACCCTGCCTTAGTCGGTCGAGCCTTTATCCAGGCCGCTTTTCCAGTCTCCATTACCACATGGACTCCTGCATTAGCGACAGACCGTTTTATTGAATTTATTCCTTCGACTTTAGCATTACCCTTTATGAAGCCAATGGCAACAGCACAGTGGTCAGCTCAAGTCAGTATTGATGGCTTCTCTGGTGCAACACCTTTAGCTTTGATGAAGTTTCAAGGTTTAATGACAGATAGCACTGATTTATTTTTAGGTTTAACCGCTGGATCTACGGGAGAAACATCGTCACTATTGATTTTGCTTTGCGGTGCTTATTTAGTGGCTAAAAAGATGTTAGATTGGCGTATTCCAGCCGCTGTCATCCTAGGTACTGTCATTGCCACAGAATGCTTTTATCTTATTGATAATACCCAATATCCCAGTCCTGTTTTTATGGTTTTTTCAGGGGGATTAATGTTTGCTGCCGTGTTTATGGCAAGTGATATGGTCGCATCACCAGTTACTCCATTAGGTATTTTTGTGTTTGGTTTATTGGTTGGGTTTTTAACCGTCATTATTCGCTTATTTGGTGGACTGACAGAAGCAGTGATGTACGCTATTTTATTTGGCAATGCTGCTACTCCGTTGATTGAGTCATATACTCAACCTCGAATATATGGCGAGAAGAAATAATATGTCTGATCCAATAGAAAATACACCGAATGAAGTACCACCTTTACCTTCCAGTTTTTCACTCATCTCAACATTGGGTGTAATCGCCATGCTATCAGGGCTTTTGGTGGTATTGGTTTATGAATATACCAAACCCATCATTGCAGAAAATCAACGCATAGCAACAGAGCGAGCTATTTTTAAAGTCTTACCTAAGGCAACCACTCGTCTGACCTTTGTGATTAATCAGGGTAATATCAGCCTGGCTGATGATAAAACTCGTGGTCAATTAATCTACGCAGGTTATGATGACAATAATCAATTTGTTGGTATGGCATTGAATGCAGCAGAACAAGGCTATCAAGATATTATAAAATTACTCTATGGTTATCAACCTGAAACAGGTTGTATTACGGGATATGATGTATTAAAAAGTACGGAAACCCCTGGTTTTGGTACAAAAATCAGTTCTGATAAAGACTTTTTAGCTAACTTTAATTGCCTGGATGCTAAAGTCAATCAGGAACTAACAGGCTTGTTGAATGTCATTAAAACAGTACGCCACGGGACAAAACAAAACCCTTGGGAAATTGATGCGATTGCTGGCTCAACCATTACATCCAATGCAATTGGACGCATGTTTAACCAAAGTGGACATGCATTGCATCCCATTATCGCCAATCATCTAAGGCAATTAAAAACAGCAAAACAATCCAAAAGAGGTAACCATGGCCAGACCAAATAAAAAACAAACACCTTTAACCATGGATGTGTTTACTGCAGGGATTTGGAAAGAAAACCCTGTTTTTGTGATGATGCTAGGTTTATGCCCCGTGCTTGCTGTAACCAATAGCGTAGAAAATTCTTTAGCAATGGGCTTAGCGACTATTTTTGTTTTAGTCTGCTCAAATGCACTGGTTTCAGCATTACGAAACTTTATTCCCAAGCAAGTTCGTATCACCTCTTATATTATAATTATTGCCACCTTTGTCACCATGGTTGATTATATTATTCAAGCCATTAGCCTGGATTTGTATAACAAACTGGGGGCATTTATTCAGCTGATTGTGGTCAACTGCTTAATTTTGGGTCGAGCAGAAGCTTACGCATCAAAAAACTCATTCACTAAAACAGTAGTAAGTGCCACAGGCATGGGCTTGGGTTTTACCCTGGCTTTAGTCATGCTAGGTGGGGTAAGAGAATTGCTGGGTGCAGGGCAATTATTAGGTTATCAAATATTTAGTGTTAATTTTGAACCGTGGATTGTGATGATCCTACCACCCGGTGGATTTATTGTTTTAGGTTCCTGGTTATTACTGATTAATTATATAGAACAACGCAGAACAGG
>JAGLUC010000441.1 GCA_023134955.1 Methylococcales bacterium
GATAAATCAATGATCTGCATCTTTCCTTTTAATGGGGGGAGTAGTTACGTTATTTCTACTGCTTTACACCTACCCATCACTATAATATAAGCACTAAAGTTGGGTGTTCTTGGGCGCAAAGAGTATGGTTTGATTATTATCAAGATTAATTAAGGAATGGAATTTTAGAATTTGTGCGTTTCCATTCCTTAGTTAATAAAGATAGACCTTTTTGAAAAAAATTGTAAAATTAATGCGTTTATACTAAATAGCCTCTGTGTCAGAGCAGTTGAATAGAACATTAATTGCATATGATCTTTATATTAATGCCTAGCTAATCAAATAATTTTCAAGTAGTTGTAGTCTTATGGGCAGCTCTATATGAATGGTAAATAGAAAACTTAAGTCATTGGTTGATATGGATAAAATAAAATTACTTTATGTGAAAAATATCATTAGCAGAACGCAGCAGAAAGTTCAGCAGCAGTTGAGTTTTTTTATGCTGATAGAGAATATTTATCATGATAAACAGGTCGATGTGTTGTGGGCAGGTGAAGATGGTATCTTGCACACTTTGTCTGCAAAATATCATAGTATGCAAGGCAATGATAAAGAGTATTGGCAGGCTCATATTGATTTATCGTTGACAGAAATACAATCACTTGCTGGTAATATTCAGTTTAGTTTACGTTATCGGGTTTTGAATCATGAGTATTGGGATAATCAGCAGGGTCATAATTATTCTAGTGATGCTGATTCAGGTGTAAAACTTACTAGCAATAAACGCATTCAAAATATTGATTTTTCTAATCAATTAAATGAGCAACAAATGATTCCAATCAGCGTTGTGGTTGGTCAGTCATTAAATGCTCAAAAGGTTACTATTCACTGGACAACTGATGACTGGAAAACTACCCGGGAAACGGCTTGTCAGACTGATCATCAGTTTTGGAATAATCAATCTCAAAGTAATGCCAGAAACCCTAATCAATATGGCTCTCAATTATGGACGGGAAGTATTAATCAGGGAGATAGCTTTAAATTACAATATATTCTTAGCTGTGATACTGAAAGTGGGCGTATCTGGGATAATAATTATGGCAATAATTATGCATTTCAGCATTCTCAGTTAAAAATTCTGATATTAAATTTACATTGTTATCAAGAACAGAATCAGGATGAAAAATTCACTAAAATAGCCAAGGTGATTGATGAGCTTGAGGTTGATATTGTTTGTCTGCAAGAAGTCGCTGAATATTGGCGAGATGGAGAAGGAGACTGGGAGTCTAATTCAGCAAAAATTATTAATGATCGTTTAGCCAAACCTTTTCATCTGCATACCGATTGGTCTCATTTAGGTTTTGATAAATATCGGGAAGGTGTGGCGATTCTCTCTCGTTACCCTTTAAGCAATTTACAAGCAAAATATGTGTCTGAGAGCCATGATATATACAATATTCATTCTCGAAAAGTGGTAGTGGCTCAGGTTCAGGTGCCTTATATAGGTGCAGTTAATATTTTCTCAGCACATTTAAGCTGGCTGGAAGATGGTTTTCAGCAACAATTTAAATGCTTGCATGAGTGGGCAGAAAGTTGTCAGAATGAAGCGGTTAAAGCAACTTTATTATGTGGTGATTTTAATATTACAGCAGGTTCAAGTGGCTATGAGTTAGTGGTAAACTCTAAACACTATGATGATCAATTTTTAGCCGCTAATGAAAAGGGTGTGTTTGAAAAAATATTCCGAGTCAATGATGCACATTGGAAAGATTTATTAGCTGATGATTATCGTATTGATTATATTTTTATGAATAAAAAAAGTGCTCTGCAAGTATCTTCTGCCAAGGTTGTTTTTACCGATCAGGATTATGGAAGAGTATCAGATCATTGTGGTTACTTTATGACATTTGAGCCAAAGATTTAGCATCTAAAATAATAAAGGAGTGACTTATGCAAGCAGCAGAGCATTATGCCAAGCCCATTCGTGGCGAATTAGGTGGTTCATTCGCAAGAGTTAATGACTTTAATCATCAGTTTTTTGTGCGCTGGGGGAAAATAGATTTTGAGGTTTTTTATGGCGTGCATGTCAACCTGAAAGTAATATTCAAGGTTTATCGTAATAATGATATATGTGAAACCTATATTGTTGACACGGATGCCTACGATATTGAATGGGACAGGCATAAACGCAGTACACGAGATTTTTATATACATCCATTTTCCAGCATATTTGGACAAGTTAATTGTGTTAAATTCTCATTTATTATTCATAAAGATGAAGCATCTATTGTCTCGGAAAAAGAATATATTTATATGGACTGGCCTCAATTACAGGGCGATGCTGATGAGCATCAGTATCGAAGTATTAGCGATGAACATTCAACGGCTAATCACTATAAAACTTATGAGTTGAATGCGACTGAATTGCAATGTGATGTGGACTGGTTTAATCATCATTTTGAATCTTTAGAGTGTATCCCAAAGTTTACCAAGGGACAGCCGGATCATCCTTATCACCCTAAAAGTTATATTCATCATTTGATTGATAAGGTTCTCCATACTAAGCGTGAATCGCCTGACCGACTCTGTACCATAAAAGTGAGTGTTGATTGCATAGATGATGGCGACTTTATTAACCATTTAATTCATGCCAGTGAACATGGGGTTTGGGTGCAATGTATTGTTGATTGGCGCAAGATGACACTGACCAATAGTGAAAGTTATGCGCGATTAAAGCGCTCAGGCATTGAGCTGATTGGCGTGGTTTGTAGCCCAGATCATCATTTAATTGAAGTAGAACCTGATATGCATACTAAATTCATCATTTTTAATGATGAGGACTGTATTTTAGGCTCGTTTAATATTACCTTTGATCGCTGGTGGGCAAATTGGGAGTCAGGCATGACGTTTCATTCCAAAGGTGTTTGTCGATTATTAGATAATATTTTCCAGAGTCAGCGGGGTGGGGTTATTCAAAAATATGGCGTAGACCCATTCAGTCAATTTAACCTGCTTTATACCTTTGGCAGGCATACTATGCAAAATGGAGAGCCATACCTGCCGCATCATGCGATTTTGGGTGAAATAAACCGGGCGCAATATTCAATTAGAATTTCTTTATTCTTAATCGGTGAGTTGTTAGGCGACCATAATGACAGTGTTATTAGTGCATTAATCAATGCTAAAAACAGAGGCGTGTATGTGCATATTTTGTTTAATGGACATTTGGTCAGGCAAGGTGAGGTTGGGGTTGAGCGTTCTATGGAAGATGAATTAAACCAGCCTCTTTTACCAGTTGTTGAACGCTTGCGACTTGCAGGTGTGACTGTAGGGCTGGTTTATGGAAAAGATGATCATGATGTACCGTATTCACCTATCCATTCTAAATATTGCATTATTGATGAATTAATCGTGATTGATGGTAGTTTTAATTGGTATAACACTTCCGTTTTTTCTCATGATCTGATTGTCGTTATAGCCAATAATGAGCTTGCAAAACCTTATCTACAGGAGTTTGAAGAGATGCAACAATTACTTAGGGTTTATTATTAACTTGTTTTTAAAAACAGCGTTAGTAGGTCAGTGTTAGTCCAAGAATATTTGTGATTAGATGAAATCTACTAATAAGCCTTTCTATACTTGCGCTAGAGTTCACAAATTACATACCTAGTAACAGGAAGTATTAAGATATTATGCTATTATTTAATGTGTAAATGGGTGAGAAGGCTGCTGTAGCTAGCCGTTACCTAAACATCTTTCTCGTTAGAAGAGATTGTCTCTATAACTATTGCACTATAACTATTTGCACAATATGGAATTTAAATAATGCAACGCATTGTTGTTATTAATGTCAAAGGCGGATGTGGTAAAACTACAATCTCAACTAACCTTGCTAGTTATTATGCCTGTAAAGGAAAGAAAACTGCGCTTTATGACTATGACCCGCAAGCGTCTAGTATGCGTTGGGTAAGTGTAAGGAGAAGAGGAGAAAAGTCGCCTGAAATTTTTAATGTAGCTGCTTTTAGAGAGCCTAGAAGAGTAACAAAAAGTTGGCAGCTTAAATTACCACCAGATACAGAAAGGATAATAGTTGATACACCGCCTAGTCTTAAAGGCTTGGATTTAATAGATCAAGTGAAAGGTGCCAATGTTATTTTAATTCCAGTACTACCCTCCTCAATCGATATGTTTGCAACTGCTGATTTTGTTCGTGATCTTCTTCTGGGTGCAAAAACACGAAGCAATAATATTCGTATTGCAATTATCGCTAATCGAATTAAGAAAAACACTAATTCTTTGGCTGCATTAGAGCGGTTTTTAAATACCTTAAATATTCCTGTTATCGCGCACTTGCGGGACGCTCAATCTTACATCCAGGCAACTGAAAAGGGTTTAGGTGTTCATGAACTTGAATTTCAAAAAAATGATGAAGATTCTGTACACTGGGCTTCAATTTATAATTGGCTGGAAAATATTGAGTAAATATTAATTCTGGTAATCCTTCATTGTTGTTTGACGGTTTTAAAAAAGGGCTTTAGTCCCAATGCCGTTAAGTTAAGAAATGTAGGCTATTGATTTTGGAGCGAAGGCTTTAGCCTTTATGTGGTAAAGGTGAAAAGCAGGCTAAAGACCTGCGTTTCAGCACTTAACTTAATAACATTGGCTTTAATCCGCTTTATAAATTCCTTTTTTAGCTATTCTTTTGGTAACTATTCAGCATGAAATGACTGATACAGCTCTTAAGCCCTCTCTAGGATTATTTTGTATCTTGGATATGGGGATAGTAGGCTTAATTTTTCCTTATTATTGTTTTGAATAAAGAACGTGATTTAAAGTGTGTGCCAATATTTTCAAAAACTACCACAGTTTTTTTATTAACGAAATAAGTTTTGTCATTTATGGTTTTTTGCTTTTTTAAGGGAATAACATCTTTAGGAGATGCTAAAGATGTATCAATAGATAAGCACCACTGACGGTCTTTAATTTTAGGTAATTCAACTGATATTGGCTCATCAGACATATTAACAATGATATGTAAATCTGCTTCATCCTCATCAACGCCTGCTAAAGTAAAGGCTAATAATTGAGCGTCAGGATCATTCCATGCGGGTGTGTCCACTTTAGCACCATGCCATGTAATATCTGCAATATCGCGACCTTTAATCTTTTTACCTGTTAAAAACCGTCTACGCATGACTGAGGCATGTCGTTTACGTAATGCGATCATTTGCTTAACAAAATGCAGCATATCAGCATTTTTATTTGATAATTCCCAATCAATCCAGGTGGTTTCATTATCCTGACAATAACCATTGTTATTACCATTCTGTGAATGAAGTAATTCATCACCCGCAAGAATCATAGGCACACCTTCACTGAGTAATAGGATAACAAAGGCATTTTTAGCTTGTTTTTTTCTCAGTTCAATAATTGCCTTGTTGTCAGTTTGTCCTTCTGCACCATGATTGTAGCTTAGACTATTATTGCAACCATCTCGACTGTCTTCTCCATTAGCTTCATTGTGTTTTTCGTTGTAACTCAATAGGTCAATTAAGGTAAAACCATCGTGACAAGTAATAAAGTTAATACTATTAATAGGAAGACCATCCTGGTGCTGATAAAGATCACTACTACCAGACATACGAGTGGCAAGTTCTTTTATTTTTCCTTTGTCACCTCGTAATGCTTCTCTAACAACATCGCGATATTTACCATTCCATTCTGCCCAGCGATGCCCTGGAAAACTCCCCACCTGGTAAAGTCCGGCAGCATCCCACGCCTCGGCAATTAATTTTGTCTGCGCTAATTGTTCAGAAAGTTCAATACTCCATAATACGGGTGGATCTTCCAGTACCACACCGCCTTCACCACGGGCTAATGCACTGGCTAAATCAAAACGAAAGCCATCAACATGCATTTCTCTTACCCAATATTCAAGACTACTGGTAATAAAAGAGGCAACTAAGGGGTGATTTGCATTAACAGTATTTCCACAGCCTGAATAGTCATGAAGAATACTTTTATCGTCCCTGTCATGGTGATAAAAAATATTTTCACCAATGCCTCGGAAATTGATAATAGGTCCGCCAATACCTGCTTCTGCTGTATGGTTGTATACCACATCTAAAATAATACCTATTCCTGCCTGATGTAATGCTTTAACCAGATCACGAAACTCAGTGACATGAGTGCCTTGTTCAGGTGTTACACAAAAGCCAGGGTGAGGGCTAAAAAAGCTGTGAGTACTGTATCCCCAGTAATTTTTTAAACCTAGAGCCTTAGTGCCCCGGGGAACATCTTGTTCATCAAAAGCCATGATCGGCAATAATTCAACATGAGTAATACCTAATTCTTTAAGATAAGGGATTTTTTCAATTAATCCGGCAAATGTTCCCGGTTTTTTAACTTTAGAAGATTTATGGCGAGTAAATCCACCCACATGAAGTTCGTAAACGATAGACCGCTCACTACCAATACGTAAAGGAATATCTCCTTCCCAGTCATAATCATCATCATTAACAACCATACAGCGCATAGCAGTCGCATTATTGTCCCCAGGAACACATGCTGCTCCACGATCCCAATTAATATCGCTGACAACTCTAGCCCAGGGATCAATTAATTGTTTTTCTTTATCAAAATGTAAACCTGCTTCTTTCGGCTCATTAGAACCATCAATTCTCCATGTGTACCAAGTGCCTACTGGCAGGCCAATAATATAAACATGCCAGGAATAAAAAGTTCTATTAATTTCTTTTTCTAATGATATGATCTGAAAAGGTTTTTTGCTTTTAGAAGAAGCAAATAATAAAAGTTCTACGTGACCTGCATGACGAGTAAAAATTGAAAAATTTACCCCGTTATCATCTGGTTTTGCACCTGATGGATAGGAATGACCTACTTTGTATGTGTATTCTTTATTCGACATATATATTTAGTTCGATAGATACAAAATCAGTATATTATTTCTCTATGAAAGACTGGGGATGTATTTTTGATTAGTAAAGGGTGCGATTGAAGAGTTTCTGTGTTTGTGTTTTAAACAGACAGCTAGAAATTAATAGTACATTATCTAAAGTTTCTTATAACAAAGCAAAGAAATTTCAAAAAGAAAATAAGATATGAGTCTTATTGTTTGATGTTATAGAGTCATTGGGTTTATTATCATCTAATATTAATTGTATTTGAGGTGGTGATATGACAAGTGTTCATGATGTGACCAAATTGATTGGCAATACTGATTTAGTTAAATTACAACAATTGGTTAAAGCAGGTTCAGCCGATGTTTTTGTGAAAATGGAATCCCGAAACCCCGGTGGATCAGTTAAAGACCGTATTGGTCTGGCAATGATTCAAGCTGCGGAACATACTGGAGAGTTAAAACCAGGTGGAACTATTGTTGAACCAACTTCTGGTAATACAGGTATTGCCTTAGCGATGGTTGCGGCGGTAAAAGGCTATCGTTGCATATTAACCATGCCAGAAACCATGTCAGTTGAAAGAAGACAAATACTGGCATTATATGGCGCAGAAGTTGTATTAACCCCAGGTTCTGATGGTATAAAAGGAGCATTAGCAAAAGCCATGGAAATTGTAGCTAATACCGAGGGCGCATATATGCCTCAGCAATTTGAAAATCCTGCAAATCCTGAGGTACACCGAAAAACTACCGCACAGGAAATTTGGTCATCTACCGATGGCAAGGTTGATGCTTTTGTTTGTGGAGTAGGTACAGGAGGAACAATTTCTGGTGTTGCTGAAGTGATTAAAAATAGAAATAATAATTTTATCTCAGTTGCGGTAGAACCCAGTGAATCACCCGTCATTTCAGGTGGAACACACAGTCCACATAAAATACAAGGCATAGGCGCAGGCTTTATACCTGGAAACTTAGATGTAGATTTAGTCGATCAAATAGAACAAGTCAGTACCGAAGAAGCATTTGCCATGCGTAAACGATTGTTTGAAGAAGAAGGTATTATGGCGGGCATATCATCGGGAGCAAGTGTTTGTGCTGCCTTAAGAGTGGCAGAAAAACTAGGGGCTGGAAAAACAGTGGTGACAATCGTACATGATACCGGTGAGCGATATTTGAGTATGGGATGAGCAGCAAAAAAACACAAAATATGAATCGTGTGAAAGTCTCAAAATATAATGAGGGAGATACGCTGGCATCATGGCGTGAATCCCTCAATACCATTATTTTTGGATCAGAAACAAAATTAGGAAAAAGTTTTGATATTTTATTAATCATCAGCATTATTTGTAGCGTCATTGCCGTTATGTTGGGAAGTGTAATTAAAATACAAATCCAATACAGTGAGCTTTTGTTTTATATCGAATGGTTTTTTACCCTGCTGTTTACCCTGGAATATGGATTACGATTAATCTCTGTTCGGCGACCTTTTCTTTATGCTCGAAGTTTTTTCGGCATAGTCGATTTTTTATCCATTATCCCCACCTATCTCAGTTTTCTCATACCCAGCATAAAATATATGCTGGTGATTAGAATTTTACGATTATTAAGAGTCTTTCGTATCCTAAAGCTATCGGCTTATATGGATGAAGCACAAGTATTGATGAATGCTTTAAGTAAAAGCTGGCGTAAAATTTTGGTTTTTCTTTATACCATCCTCACTCTGGTGGTTGTTTTTGGGTCACTGATGTATGTGATTGAAGGCAGTGAGGCAGGTTTTACCAGTATCCCCAAATCGGTATATTGGGCAATAGTGACATTAACCACCGTTGGATATGGCGATATTGCACCGCAAACCCCTGCGGGACAAATAATGGCATCATTTATCATGATTATGGGCTACGGTATTATTGCTGTTCCAACGGGTATATACAGTGCAGAGTTGATTAAGTCATACAAATCAGACGCTATTACTAACTACGCATGTCCTGATTGTGGAGAAACAGGGCATGATTTTGATGCGGTACATTGTAAATACTGTGGTTATTTGTTGTATGAAAAGTAGTCAGCAAAATATTTTTTAAAGGCTTGATGGATACTATTTTCTCTAACTATCTATCCGAAATATTCATTAGCTTATTGGTAAAATATTTAAAAAAATGAACTTGTTAGTAAGGGATATGCGGTATATTAAAAAGCATTAATTTATTT
The DNA here is from genome assembly GCA_023134955.1 of Methylococcales bacterium. GTDB lineage: Bacteria > Pseudomonadota > Gammaproteobacteria > Methylococcales > Methylomonadaceae > QPIN01. The sequence continues at coordinate 9,107 of JAGLUC010000441.1, forward strand.
GGCATTAATGGGTGAAAGAGTGAAGTACATAATAAGAAAATTAAGTGAAGATTTTATTCTTGAAGAGTTGGAACAAGTTAGAAAGCAATTTGTAGAAGCATTAACTTACACCATGGGAAGTGCCAATATTGTTTTTGATGAAAAAGCCGGTGATCCATTAGATATTTATATCGAATATGATTTCCAGCAAAAACATGGAGAAGATGTTATTTATGGGTTTAATTTACGTGAAGAAATTAGCAACAATTTTACCTTTAATGCCAATGAATATCACTCATCAGAGCAGCTCTTGAATATAGGCAAAAGCCTTAGGGATTTAGCCGATGAAATAGAAGACAGATATGATCCAGAGCCAGCCAAAACACTGTCTGATATTGAAAATAAAAAAGACAAAAAAGATGCTGAGTATGCTAAAAATGTCAATCGCTCATATCGAGAAGTATTAAGAGATGCTCTAGCAAAAGATGAAGCTTTACAAAAAGAACGCTCATTGAACGAGATTAAACATTCAAAAAAATTCCTTGATGTGGATGTAAATTAAAGTGTAGTAGTTGAAACCTGGTTGGACATATTCATAAATAAGTTTTGATTTATACCGACAACGAGGTGCTGAATATTGACTGACTCAAAACAGCCATGAGTGGCCAATCGAATATATAGTTAATGTTATCCGCGCCAGGCTGATTACCAGGACAAATGGCATCTCAATTCCGCGTTATGTTTTAAAGGAAATGTTAATGAATGAAACTCAAAAAATAATAATAATTGGAATGATTATTGCCGTAATTGCAGTATTTCTTTTTCCGCCACATGCGATATTTCCAAAAGGAGGGGGTGTACTTCGATTAGGATATTCATTAATTACAGATATTCCTGAACACTATTCTATTCATGTAACTCTATTAGTAGTTGAGTGGTTAGGAGTCTTCTTAGTCGGTGGGTTGCTATATACCCTTTTTAAAGATAAGGCATGAGTTAACAATGGAAAATATATGGCTCTTCTCCGCTTTGATGTATAAAGTTTTATCTTTTTTCTGCCCTTCACCATCCGCGTCAGTCGCA
>JAGLUC010000442.1 GCA_023134955.1 Methylococcales bacterium
TTTTCATTACTGCGAATACTTTTGGAACGATTAATACATTGGGTACATAAAAATTATAAGGTAATGCCATTAGCAGCTTATAGGCAGCACCTTGTTTTGATTTCAGTGCAGAGATTAAAACATTTGTATCAGTAACAATATACATATAATGGTATTTTAGATAATACTATTTACTAATCAAGCTATCATAAATAGAGTATAAGGTAAAACATTGACAAAAAAACATTTAGATTGGACTGTGTTAACCATTCTTGCTATCGGTGCGGGTTGTGGTCTGGTGTATGAATATTTATTATCGCATTATGCCGGGCGTATTTTAGGTGCTGTTGAGGTGGCTATTTACGGCATTATTTCGGTGATGATGATTTTTATGGGGGTTGGCTCTTTTCTGGCGAGAGGAATTAAAAACCCTTTTATGGGTTTTGCCTGGATAGAGGTTGTTTTGGCCTTTATTGGTTGCAGCAGTGTGTTGATGATTGGAGGAGGCTTTGCTTTTGCATCTCTGTTTCCGCAAATATTAGCCGAGACTTTTTCCCTTCCTCCTGATTTAATCCCTAAAGGCAGTTTAATTGCTCAAATTGAATCTATTGCTCGCTTTATGCCTTATGTGGTTGCTGCATTATTAGGGACTTTAATTGGTATGGAGATTCCTTTAATCGGAGAAATTCGCAGTCAGATTTATGCAGATAGCTTAAAAAATAATGCAGGATCAATCTATGGTATTGATTATTTAGGGGCAGGAATTGGAGCCATTTTATGGGTTTTCTTAATGTTGTCTTTAGAGGTCTCTTTGGCAGGGGCGTTAACGGCTTCAGTTAACTTATTTATTGGTGCGCTGTTCTTTTATTTATTTAAGGATAAAATCCCTTCAATTACGGGTTTATTATTAGCACATGCGCTTGTTGCTCTGTGGATATTACAGGTGTTTAATTATGGCACTCAATGGACGACTGAAATGGAAGATATGCTGTATCGGGATAAGGTGGTTTATAGGACCAATACTCATTATCAGCATTTAGTGGTGACAGAACGTATAAGCGATCCTGCCAAACCTAAAGTATTAACCTTCTTTATTAATGGACGTACACAGTTTGCCAGTAATGATGAACATATTTATCATTCTATGCTGACATACCCGGCATTAGCTGCATCTGCCAGGCAGGATAATATTTTAATTATCGGTGGTGGTGATGGTTTGGCAGTGCGAGATGTATTGCGCTGGAATCCTAAAAAAATCACTTTGTTAGATTTAGATAAAGGCTTAATTAAGCTGTTTAAAACACCAATTATCCAAAATGGCAAAGTGATTAATCAGCGTTTAATGGATATTAATCAAGGTGCGTTTAATGATAAGCGAGTAACAACTATTTTTGGTGATGCTTTTATTAGTATTGATTCACTGATTCGTGAACAGCAGTTATTTGATACGGTGATTATTGATTTACCTGATCCTAGTCATCCCGATTTAAATAAACTGTATAGTGCAAGGTTTTATCATAAAGTATTTAATGTGTTAACGGGCGATGGGGCGATGGTGGTGCAATCAACCAGTCCTTATCATGCCAAAGATACTTTTATCAGTATTGGTAAAACAGTTAAACATGCACAATTTCAACATGTGCAGCAATATCATCATAATGTGCCTTCATTTGGTGAATGGGGATTTACCATTGCCACTAAAAATGGCTTGTCTGCCAGTCAACGATTACAGAATTTAACCAGCTTATCAGTCGACGATGGCTGGGTGACAAAGGGACTTATGCTGGCAGCTTTTGAATTTGGTAAAGACTTTTTTCTGCAATCAGATAAAATAAAGATTAATCGTTTAGGCTCTATGGTGGCATATCAGTATCACAGAGCTGATTGGCAAAAACAAATGGGTCTGTATCAAAAATAAAGAGGGTAGTATGGGGTTATTTGATCGTTTCAAAAAACAAGCAGAAGCACGAGCATTAGATCATCCGCGTGATTTATTAGTAGGTGATATGGTGGATTTTTCTTTAATGAGTCAGGCAGAGTTAACTAACAAAAGTTTTGAAGTCACTAAAATATGGACTTTAGATTTGGGTGGGGATAGACATAAACGGACTTATTTTCAATTAAAGGATGCTGCAACTAATTTACGGTTACGGGTGGTTAATGATGATGTTTTGGAACTAGGCATGGAGGTTACCCCTGAAACCTTATTACAGGTTTTTACTGAATCCGATATAGCCACTATTTTAGACCCTGATACAGGTGTAAATCACCAGTTAAAAACCAACAGTGGACTGAGTAATTTGCCCGTAGAATTAGCAGGCTGGATAGCAGAAAATTATCGCCAGGAAGGTTTTGAATTAGCCTATCGGTATGATGGTGATTACCGAGATAAATCCTTGCCAGAAGCAGTGGGTGGGGGCGAACAAGGCTGCGATTTTGCCTGGTTAATATCGGATGATAGAGAATACGGCTTAGAGTTTAGAGTGTTTGATGGTGGACGAACTGAAGCACATTTATGCGCTTATATTCCATTACGAAAAATTGAATCATTGTGGCCTGCTAAACAGGATTAATCTATGAATGCATTTTATCATTTTATCAATTGGCGGCGTAATACCAGGTTGTCATTTGAACAAGATGTATTAAAGTTAGCATTAGTACGGTCAGTCATTTTATTGCTGATGATTATTGCTGTTCATGTTTATTTAATGATGGTGTTTGAAGGGTTTAGCTGGCAAGATGGCTTGTGGTTAACCTTAACGACTTTATCAACCACTGGATATGGCGATATTAGTGCAAGTACAGTTGCAGGAAAAACTGCTACTGTCCTTTTGTTGTATTTATGCGGAATTTTTATTCTTGCCAAAACGGCTGGGGACTATTTTGAATACCGGGCTAATATTAGAATTAAAAAAATGCATGGTTTTTGGGAATGGAACATGTCGAATCATATCTTAGTTATTAACACCCCTTCACAACAAGGTGAGCAATTTTTCGTACGATTAATTAAGCACCTTCATCATAGTAATATGCAATTTAATACCGTGCAAATTTTGACCAAGCAATTTCCTAATGGGCTACCCAGTCGATTATCAGCTATGCCTGGTCTGGCGCATTATTCAGGGAGTGGCACAGTATCAGAAGATTTAGTTGCGGTGAATGTAAGCCAGGCAAAATATATTGTTATTTTGGCAAAACAAGAAGATAACAGAGACTCTGACAGCCGTACCTTTGATATTTTACATCGACTGCAAACGCTAAATTTAAGAGATGATGTATTGATATTGGCTGAATGTGTTGATGATGATAATCGACAACGATTTAAACAGGTGGGAGCCAATGTTATTATTAGACCGATGCGGGCTTATCCAGAAATGTTGATTCGTGGTTTGGTTGCACCTGGGTCAGAACAAATTATTGAAAACTTGTTTTCTTCATTAGGTGATTTGTATCTGCGTTATGAAGTCAGTATTAAAGAGATGCCCTGGAAAGATATAGTTTGTCAATTAATGCTACAGGACTTTGGTACGGCAGTCGCCTATATTAATATTGAGACAGGACAGTGCGATACAAACCCTCATGCCAATAAGCGAATTACCACCAATAGCTTATTTGTGATGGCAAATGATGATAATCCGGCAACAACTCAAGAAATTCAGCAAGCATTGGCTGATATAACATAATTAAAAGGACGGGAAGCAATGGTTTACAATTATTTTAAGCTACTAAGGATAAAGAAATTTTTAACAGTATGCTTATTACTGTTATTAACCGCCTGTGGTAATGATTATGCCGAGCAAGTGCAACAAAACTATTCACAGGTTAAGCTGAATTTAGATGCTTTAGAACGCAAGTTATATTACAAAGAATTAACCAATGCCAAGATTGTTGATATTTATGCCAATAAACTTGCCACTATAAAACCTGATTTTAAGCCAATTGCCGAGGCAATGGCTAATGATGCGACTGAAAAAGGGGCTTTGTATCAGGGGTTATTGAAGCGATTAAGTAAAGTTAATCAAAACCCGGAAAATAAACAACAATTTCAGAAAGCTAATGAGTCTCTCATGTCAATTGATATGGGGGCTGATCCTATCGTGTTTAATGATGCCTTAATTGATTTGGTCAATACCATGGCTGAATTGTCAGATGGACAATTAGACACAGTCAGCATCCCTAAAGATAGTCAGGCAGCCAATGCACGAGGTGAAGTTATCACACCTGGCAGTTATTTGGTAGGTA
>JAGLUC010000443.1 GCA_023134955.1 Methylococcales bacterium
CCATCAAACCAAAGTTGTCAGAGTACTAGTAATGAATCAACTGAAATCAAATTTTTTTAAACTTAAATTATGTTAAAAATGATAAATAGCTTATCTGTCTTTTTACTATTGATGGTGATTGTGAATGTTGCAGATGCAAAGCAAGAACCCATAAAACAATTAAAATATTTTTTAAAGAATACCAAAACTCTGGAAGCAACATTTAAACAAGTGACAGTGGATGAAAATGGTCAAATAACACAAACAAGTCATGGGGATTTCTTTTTAAGTCGTCCAGGAAAGTTTCGCTGGAGTTATAAAAAGCCATTTGAACAAGAAATAGTTTCTAATCAAGGCAAGGTCTGGTTTTATGATGTGGATTTAGAACAAGTTACCGTAAAGAAACTGGATGATTCCATGGGATCTACGCCTGCATTATTATTAAGCGGTGATATTGCCTTAGAAGAAAACTTTATCTTGCAGCAGCAAGGCGTTGATGAAGAGTTGCAATGGATTAAACTATCACCCAAAAATGAAGAGACAGGCTATAACTATATTCTTATTGGGCTTGCTGATGATTCAATTGGTGGCATGGAATTAAGTGATAATTTTGGTCAATTAACCCGCATATTTTTTTCTAATATTAAAAGAAATATGCAGCTTGATAAATCAATATTTGAATTTAAAACACCAGAAGGTGTCGATGTGTTTGAAAATTGATAAGTGTAGGCGCAAGGTACAAGGCGAAAGGCTCAAGATCAGAGCAAAAGCAAAATCTTTTCCTTTCTTCAACAACAATAACAGCAGCAGGAAGCAAAATAACAAGTACCCCTTTTTCTGATGTTTGATGAATTAATAAAACCGCTTGCCGATAGAATGCGACCGGTTTTGCTGGATGAGTTTTTTGGTCAAAAACATATTTTAAAACCTGGTAAGCCGCTGTATGAGGCAGTTTTATCAGGTCGATTACATTCAATGATATTCTGGGGCCCCCCGGGGACAGGTAAAACAACACTGGCAAGAATGATAGCTAATCATTCTGATGCTGAATTTATGCCTATTTCAGCTGTTTTATCTGGCGTTAAGGAAATAAGAGCAGCAGTCGCAGAAGCAAAAAAACTTCAGCTAGAAAAGAACAAGCGAACACTTTTGTTTGTCGACGAGGTTCATCGCTTTAATAAATCCCAGCAAGACGCTTTTTTACCCCATGTCGAGGATGGTACCGTTTATTTTATCGGAGCAACCACTGAAAATCCTTCTTTTGCACTAAATAATGCTCTGTTATCCAGAGCCAGAGTTTATGTGCTTAATTCATTAGCTCAAACTGATCTTATTGAAGTGCTAAATAAAGCCTTGTCTGATAAAGAAAAAGGTTTGGGGATGCTAAATATTGAAATCAATGAACAATTAAAACAGCAATTTGCTACTGCCTCCGATGGTGATGCGCGGCGATTATTAAATGTGCTGGAAATTGCAGTGGAGTTGGCAGCAGCCAATGATTCTCAAATTATTACGGAAGCGATTGCTAAAGAAGTACTTTCCGGAGGAGTTCGCCGATTTGATAATCAGGGTGAGGAATTTTATAATCAGATTTCAGCCTTGCATAAATCAGTTAGAGGAAGTTCACCAGATGCTTCTTTGTATTGGCTATGCCGAATGATTGATGGTGGTTGTGACTTAGCTTATTTAGCCAGAAGAATCGTTAGAATTGCCTCAGAAGACATAGGTAATGCAGATCCAAGAGCTTTGGAAGTCACCATTAATGCCTGGGAAACACAGGAGCGGCTGGGGAGTCCAGAAGGCGAGCTGGCATTAGCGCAAGCCGTTATTTATCTAGCCTGTGCACCTAAAAGTAATGCAGTTTACATGGCGTACAATGCAGCAATGGCTGATGCGAAACAAAGTGGTAGTTTAAATGTGCCCATTCATTTAAGAAATGCACCAACAAAACTGATGAAGTCGCTGGATTATAAAAAAGATTATCGCTATGCACATAATGAGCCAGAAGCCTATGCAGCGGGAGAAAACTATTTTCCTGATGAATTGACTGGCACGCATTATTACCAGCCAGTTAATAGAGGTTTGGAAATTAAAATATCTGACAAACTAAAACACTTAAAAGAACTGGATAAAAAGGCACTATTGCAAGGAAAATAAGAATGTATATTCCCTCTTTATTTTAATTTTGAGTAATTAATGCTAATATTTTTAAAAGTTTGGACGCTAAAAGACTATTGATAGACAAGTAATCAATGTAAGTGTAGGGAATATCACAATAATAGCCTTGAAAAGGTCATATGCTGAACTAGACTTTCTTGATATAAATTATAGTGTTTGAAAGATAGGATAAGTCCTGTTTTTTAACTAACTGCTGGAGAAAATAGTGATGAAAAAAGGTTTGAAAAGTTGGTATTTTGTTATTTTAGTTGGTTTTTTATCTCTAATAAATACGGGTTTTAGTATTGCACAAGATAATAAATCTTATAAAATTAACAAAGTGAACCCAAGTGCGCAACGAATAATAGAGCATTGGACACCCGAACGTAGACAACAAGCAATACCAAAGGATTTAGTTATTGATAGTCAAGGGGCAGGTTTTTTACGTAAGCCAAATGGTGATTTACAGGCTTATGGTAAAAAAATACCGCTTGATACTCAGACTGATAATATAAAAGTACCTCGTAGACCTTCTGGCAATGACAATGTAGGGCCAGAAATATCAAATTTTAGTCCTTATGATGGTGAAACCATAGGCACGACTCATACATTTTCTGTAAAAGTGCTGGATAGCAGTGGCGTTAAATTTGTTAAATTTACCTTTACTTATCCTGATGGTGTGAGCACTACAACTTTAAATGCTCGTAAATCGGGTGATATTTGGTCTATAACTTTGAATATTTCAGAAGGTAATTGGCAATGGTATGTAGAAGCTAAAGATAAAGCCACTAAAGGTGGAAACACCACAGTAACGTCGGCTAAATCTTTTATTGTTGGAGTAATTACCCCCACTAATCCCCCGATAACTAATTCAGCGTGGGATGAGCCAGCTTCAATTGTACAAAAAGCAGCAGGTCGTATTTATTTTGAGATGCCTAACGAGATAGGTGGCTGGAGTGCATATGTTTGCTCAGGAACAGTAGCAACAGATGGCACGGCTAATAGATCAATTATTATTACCGCAGCACATTGTGTTTATGATGATGTTTATAAGAAATTTGCTAGGAATGTCATGTTTATACCTGACCAGAGTAGTACCTCAGCTTTAGGGACTGATTTAAATTGTAATAATGACCCCTATGGGTGCTGGGTTCCATCGTTTGGTGTGGTCGATAATAACTGGGCATTACGTACTTTCCCGGATAATATAGCTTGGGACTATGCTTATTATGTGGTCGATGACAATGGTGCTCATCAAGGTAATGGAACAGAGCAAATATTAGATAATCTAGCCAGCTTGCCTATAGATTTTGCTGCACCAGTTTTTGATACAAGTGATGATTCTGACTATAGCTACGCACTTGGATATTCATATAGTGAAGATCCAAAATTCATGTATTGTGCGGAAGATATGACTACCGAAGGATTGGTTAACTGGTGGATACCAAGCTGTGAGCTAAGTGGCGGTTCCTCTGGCGGGCCATGGGTTCAAGCGATGACAGTAGATGGGACTGGTTTAATTGTTTCTGTTAATTCATGGGGATACGTAAGTTCACCAGGTATGGCAGGACCAGTTTTGGACAGTAATGAAAGTTCAGCGCAATGTTTGTTTAATCAAGCCAGGCAAAATATTTTTATTAACAGTGCGGTTGATGGTGATGCTGGCTATGTGATTGATGGGGCTGTTTGTCCATAATAGTAAATGCAGTTTACAGCCTTCATGAAGTACAGAAGGCTGTATTATAAAAGACTTATAACGGTACAGGAGAGTATGAGAGATATGCTTTCCTTATAAAGATAAATTAGTTGGTTTTCTATGGATAGAATGAAAATATTAAGAATTATTTTCTGTTTTTCTATAGAATTACAGCTTAATTAATAAAACTATCCCTTCGGGTTTCTATGGATCTAAAATTTCTAGACTTTGAACAACCAATTGCTGAATTAGAAGCAAAAATTGAAGAACTCCGAAAAGTGGAGTTTGATAATGATATTAATATATCTGATACGCTTAAACAGTTGGAAGAAAAAAGCGAGTTACTGACGGAGTCAATCTTTGCTGACATAAGCGATTGGCAAATTTCTCAATTATCTCGTCATCCAGAGCGACCTTACACCTTAGATTACATTAAACATATGTTTACTGATTTCCATGAACTACATGGTGACAGAGCATATGCAGATGATCCTGCTTTAGTTTGTGGTTTAGCCCGGCTAGAAGGTCAGCCTATTATGGTTATTGGGCATCAAAAAGGGCGTGATACTAAAGAAAAGATTTATCGTAACTTTGGTATGCCAAGCCCAGAAGGTTATCGCAAAGCTTTACGGATAATGAAAATGGCAGAAAAATTTAACTTACCCATTATCTGTTTAATTGATACTCCTGGAGCTTATCCTGGTATTGGTGCAGAAGAAAGAGGGCAAAGTGAAGCCATTGCCAGAAATTTATTTGAAATGACTAAATTAAGAACTCCTATTATTTGTACAATCATTGGTGAAGGTGGTTCGGGTGGGGCACTGGCTATTGGTGTGGGTGATAGGTTACTTATGCTGGAATACAGTACTTATGCGGTTATTTCACCTGAAGGTTGTGCATCTATTTTATGGAAAAGTGCTGAAAAGTCACAATTAGCCGCTGAAGCTATGGGAATTACCTCTGACCGTGTTCGTGAGCAAGGTTTTCTGGATGAAGTGGTGCGAGAACCAGTGGGTGGTGGTCATAGAGATTATCAGAAAATTGCTTTAAGTTTACGAGAGACATTGGTTCGATATTTAAATGAGCTGAAACATGAGGATATGGATGAAATGTTGAAAAGACGATACCAGCGTATTATGCAATATGGCTCGTTTACAGAGGAAGTTGTAAAGTAATTGGAATAGCAATCTATTTCAATACTTTACTCGGTAATTGCTCCTGCATTACTCTACTACATGCCATCCATGGCATTAAACAACGCTCATCGCAACAAGCTGTGTGCTTGGGTAAGGTATTCTTGAGCGTGAACAGTATATATTATCAAATGTTGTTTAAAAGACCGGCTTATGTCGGTCTTTTGCGTTATGGATGATATTTTATGTCACATTTCTTAGTGTAAATAGTCTTTGTATGCTTACATCTAAAACAATTATTTCTGTGTTACCCCAGTCGTTTAAAAGGATTTTTATTGCCTATAGTGGGGGGGTGGATTCTCATGTGTTACTTGATTTGACAAGCTCTATAACTGAAATAAAAACAAAAATAATAGCGGTGTATGTGGATCATGGTTTGCAATCTGAGTCTGCAAGTTGGACAAAGCATTGTCAGGCGGTATGTTTAGCTTTGGATGTAAAATTTCACACTATAAAAGTCAATGCTCAAAGATCAGCGGGTCAAAGTCAGGAAGAGGTTGCCAGGGATGCAAGGTATCATGCCCTGAGAGAGTTATTGTCCAAGGATGATGTTTTGCTTGTGGCTCAGCATCAGGAAGATCAGATGGAAACTGTTTTGTTACAACTTTTTAGAGGTGCAGGTGTGCAAGGGCTTTCTGGGATGCCAGTATCTATGAACTTTGGGAAAGGGCTTATGTGTCGCCCTTTTTTGGATGTATCTAAGCAAGCGATAAATAACTATGCTGAAAAAAACAATTTACATTGGATCGAAGATCCCAGTAATGCAAGTGATGAGTTTAAGCGTAATTTTCTGAGAAATAAAATTGTACCGCAATTAAAACAACATTGGCCTGCTCTGGATAAAACAATTACTCGTTCGGCTAGGCATTGCGCTAATAGTCATAAGTTATTACAAGGACTGGCTAAGGCGTTAATGAAACCTCTTTATGACGATGGTGATCTGACGCTAAATATAACTGGATTGTTGAAGCTTGAGTATGAAAAACAATCATTAGTACTCAGGCAGTGGCTAGCTGATAAGCAACTAAAAATGCCATCAGAAAAAAACCTGAATAGAATTATTAATGAGGTTGCTTTAGCAAAGCAGAGTGCTTCTCCAGAAGTGCAACTTAAAGGTTTTTGTATCAGGCGATATCGAAATAAATTATATTGTCTAAAAACAATTAGTCCTATTGATGCAGGTAATGTGCAAAGCTGGGCAACAGAACAGCAACAAATAGAGTTAAAAGATGGGCGAGTAATAACACTTATTAACAGCTCAAAAGGTATCCCCAAAAAACGCTGGGAAAATTCACAGGTATTGCTAAAGTTTCGACAGGGTGCAGAAAGGATTGTGCTGCCAGATAGAGAGGGTGGACGATCTTTAAAAAAAATATTTCAGGAAAAATCCGTTCCCCCCTGGGAGCGTAATAATGTCCCTTTGATTTATTTAAATGGTCGATTAGCGGTTGTCGTTGGTTACTGGATAAGTGCTGAGGTTTATGAATCTGATGGAGATTGTTACCAGATAGATGTTTTAAATACGGGGAATTATGATACTTAGATTACTGGAAATATTGTCGATTAAACGAGTAATAATAATCAAGAATATGTTAGTAGACAATGATAGAATGGGCGGTTTTAAAATTTTACTTACCAGCAGACTGCATACAGGAATAATTTCACTTAATATGACTAAATTATGACTAAATTCATATTTATTACAGGCGGTGTTGTTTCCTCTTTAGGTAAGGGAATAGCAGCCTCTTCTTTGGCGGCTATTCTTGAAGAGCGTGGTTTAAAAATCACTATGACCAAGCTGGATCCTTATATCAATGTTGATCCAGGTACCATGAGTCCATTCCAGCATGGAGAGGTTTTTGTCACCGATGATGGCGCTGAAACTGATCTGGATTTGGGACACTATGAGCGTTTTCTTAAAACCACTATGGGTAAAAAGAATAATTTTACCACTGGGCAGGTTTATGAAAGTGTTTTGCGTAAGGAGCGTAAAGGTGAATACTTGGGTGCAACTGTACAAGTTATTCCTCATATTACTGATGAGATTAAACGTCGAATTTATGCCAGTGCAGAAGGCATGGATGTTGCCATTATTGAAGTGGGTGGTACGGTAGGTGATATTGAGTCCTTACCGTTTCTGGAAACAATCAGACAAATAGGGATTGAGCAAGGGCATGATAAAGCACTGTTTATACATCTTACTTTGGTTCCTTATATAAAATCAGCTGGTGAGTTAAAAACCAAACCCACTCAACATTCAGTTAAAGAGTTAAGAACCATAGGTATTCAACCAGACATTTTAATCTGTCGTTCTGAACAAAGTTTACCTGCCAGTGAACGTCAGAAAATCGCACTGTTTACCAATGTTGCTGAAAAGGCGGTTATTTCAGCGATTGATGCAGATACCATTTATCGCATTCCTTTGTTGCTAAATGAGCAAGGTCTGGATGATATTGTGGTTGATCAATTACGACTGGATGTACCTCCGGCGGACTTATCAGAGTGGAAAGAGGTGGTAGAGGCAATCACTCACCCTAATGATGAAGTTACTATTGCCATAGTCGGCAAATATGTTGCTCATTCAGATGCATATAAATCACTCAGCGAAGCATTGATTCATGCGGGTTTGAAAACTCGCAATAAAATCAAAATTAAATATATTGATTCTGAAATTATTGAGGATGAAGGCACCACCTCGCTACAAAGTGTGGATGCCATTCTGGTTCCTGGTGGTTTTGGTGAGCGTGGAGTAGAAGGAAAAGTGGCTACAGTGCGTTATGCACGGGAAAACAAAGTGCCTTATTTAGGTATTTGTTTAGGAATGCAGTCGGCTGTTATTGAGTTTTCCAGAAATGTAGCAGGTCTTGAAGGCGCACACAGCACAGAGTTTTTACCTAATTCACCACACCCAGTTATTGGCTTGATTACTGAATGGATGGATGAAGACGGGCAGCTTGAAACACGAAATGAAAACTCTAATTTAGGCGGCACTATGAGGCTTGGGGCTCAAAAATGTCGCTTGCAAGCTGATTCATTGGCATATGATTTATATCAAAAAGATGTGGTTACAGAAAGACATCGGCATCGCTATGAGTTTAATAACAAATATCTTGAAACACTGGAAAAAGCAGGTTTGATTTTTTCTGGTAAATCTATGGATGGACGATTAGTAGAATTTGTAGAAATTACAGATCATCCATTTTTTTTAGCCTGCCAGTTTCATCCTGAATTTACTTCAACTCCTCGTAAAGGACATCCTTTATTTTCAGGATTTGTTGAAGCAGCTGCTAAGTACAAAAAGGACAATAAATAATGAAATTATGTGGTTTTGAAGCAGGTTTAGATAAGCCTTTGTTTTTGATAGCAGGCACTTGTGTTATTGAAAGTGAGCAAATGACCTTGGATACAGCAGGGTATCTTAAAGAATTGGCCGATGAATTAGGAATTCCCTTTGTTTATAAATCATCATTTGATAAAGCAAACCGTTCCTCTCATGCTAGTTATCGTGGGCCTGGGTTAGAAAAAGGTTTGCAGATTTTGCAAAAGGTGAAAGATCAAATTGGTGTGCCAGTATTAACTGATGTACATGAAGATACACCGTTAGCCGAAGTTGCTTCTGTGGTGGATATTATGCAAACACCTGCATTTTTATCCAGACAAACCAACTTTATCCAAAATGTCGCCAAACAAGGTATTCCAGTCAATATCAAAAAAGGTCAATTTTTAGCACCTTGGGATATGGTGCATGTTGCAGCTAAAGCCAAAGCAACAGGCAATGAGCAAATTATGGTTTGTGAACGTGGTGTATCTTTTGGCTATAATAACTTGGTTTCAGATATGAGATCGCTGGCAGAAATGCGTAAAACAGACTGCCCAGTGGTATTTGATGCCACCCATTCGGTGCAATTGCCAGGTGGACAAGGCACTTGTTCAGGCGGTCAACGTGAACATGTACCGGTATTAGCAAGAGCAGCAGTAGCGGCAGGAATTTCTGGATTATTTATGGAAACCCACCCAAAACCAGAAGAAGCATTAAGTGATGGTCCTAATTCATGGCCATTACATAGAATGAAAGAATTATTAGAAACATTAATAACCATCGACCAGGCTGTTAAAGCAAACAGTTTGATAGAAACAACTTTATAGAGGAAAACATGGCTAGAATTGTAGATGTTAAAGCGAGCGAAGTACTGGATTCACGCGGTAACCCAACGGTTGAAGTAGAAGTGTATTTAGCTTCTGGATTAGTTGGTAGCGCAATGGTACCTTCAGGTGCATCAACAGGTGAACGTGAAGCTATTGAATTACGTGATGGTGATAAATCACGTTATTTAGGTAAAGGTGTTTTAAAAGCGGTTGCTAATGTAAATACAAAAATTCGTGATGCAGTGATTGGTATGGATGCATCAGACCAAAAAGCACTTGATCAAAAAATGATCGACTTAGATGGTACGCATAATAAAGCAATTTTAGGTGCAAATGCTATCTTGGGTGTTTCTATGGCAGCGGCACATGCAGCAGCTAAAGAAGGCGGCATTCCTTTATATCGTTATCTAAATACTAGCGGTAAATTTGTACTTCCAGTACCGATGATGAATATCATCAACGGTGGATCACACGCAGATAACAGTGTTGATTTACAAGAATTCATGATTTTGCCCGTAGGCGCACCTACTTTCCGTGAAGCGATTCGCTACGGTGCTGAAGTGTTTCATAACCTGGCTAAAGTATTAAAAGCCAGAGGTTTGGCAACAACCGTAGGTGATGAAGGTGGCTTTGCTCCCAATCTTTCTTCAAACGAAGAAGCGATTGAAGTAATTTTAGAAGCGATTAAATTAGCTGGTTACAAAGCAGGTGAAGATATTTTCTTAGGTATGGATGCTGCGGCTTCTGAATACTATAAAGATGGTAAGTATGTATTAGCAGCGGAAGGCAGAAGCTTAACATCAGAAGAAATGACTGACTTTTTCGTAGACTGGGTAGAAAAATATCCTATCATCTCTATCGAAGATGGCTTAGATGAAAATGATTGGGATGGCTGGAAGGTTCAAACTGAAAAGTTAGCGGGTAAAATCCAATTAGTGGGTGATGATTTGTTCGTAACTAATCCTGCTATCCTGCAAGAAGGGATTGATAAAGGTATTGCTAACTCAATTTTAATCAAAGTAAATCAAATCGGTACTTTAAGCGAAACTTTAGAAGCCATTAATAAAGCATCTGATGCAGGGTACAGTGCTGTCGTATCGCATCGTTCAGGTGAAACTGAAGATACAACCATCGCTGATTTAGTGGTTGCAACAGGTACGGGGCAAATTAAAACAGGTTCTTTGAGCCGTTCAGACCGTATAGCTAAATATAATCGTCTAATGAAAATTGAAGACGAGTTAGGTGAAAATGCAGTTTATGCAGGGCGTAGTGCTTTTAAAATGCTTTAACAGCAAGCGAAAGACTCTCGGCAATTGCTCCTGCATTGCCCTACTACACGCCATCCTTGGCGATAAAGGCTAAAGACGAAAAGAGCAAAAAAGAGAAATTATGTGAATTTTGTTAAGATCCTTATAGTTGTGTTAATTCTACTGATTGCCCAGTTGCAATATCGTTTGTGGCTGGGTGATGGTGGTCAGTGGGAAGTTAGAGCATATCAACAAAGATTGGATGTTCTAACCGAAGAAGCCAAGGAAAAAAAGCAACGTAATGAGGCACTTTATGCAGAGGTGTTAGATTTACGTAAGGGTGAAGAGGCGATAGAAGAAAGGGCTCGTTATGAATTAGGGATGATTAAAGAAAACGAAACCTTTTTCCAGGTGATTGAATAACTATTTATATAACTAAAATGGCAAAATTAGGAACAAAAAAAAGACCTGTTATTGTTTGGGTTCATTCGGATGAAAAGGCAAAATACGTTGCAGAAAAATGTACAGAGCATGGATGGCAATTTATTATTGGTTTTGAACCTGATAAACCAGAAGATATTTCTGATTTAGAAAAAATGTTAAATCCTTCTGCTCCAATTGTATCGGTAAAAGTAGCTAGAAATGAACCATGTCAATGTGGAAGTGGCAAAAAATATAAGAAATGTTGTGGTTCAGGTGGTGTATTAACAACGTAATATTTTATCCAGATTAAAGCTACTTCGTATATACTCCGCAAGAAGCATAATCTAAAAAAATCATTAAATATTCCCTATGACAGATTTCATAAAATTCTGGGCTGTTGTTCCGGCTGCTGGTGTCGGCAAAAGAATGCAAGCAGATAAACCCAAGCAATATCTCCCGCTAGTAAATAAAACAGTTTTAGAGCATACTTTGGCGCGTTTATTACAGGCTAATGTATTTTCGGCTGTTGCCGTTGCTATCTCAAAAGAAGACCCATATTGGCCGAAGCTGAAAATATCAAAGCATAATAAGGTTATTACTGCTGATGGTGGTAAAGAAAGAGCTGATTCAGTTTTATCTGCTTTAAAATCATTAAGGGAAAAAGCGGCTGATAACGACTGGGTATTGGTACATGATGCAGCAAGACCGTGTTTAACCAGTTCAGATATTCATTTTCTAATTAAATCATTAAAAGACGATGATGTGGGTGGAATTTTAGCTTTACCCTCGCATGATACGTTAAAAAGTGTTGATGGAAATAGCATTACAGAAACCATAGATCGAAGTGTTATCTGGCGAGCATTAACACCGCAAATGTTTCGATATGGCATGATAAAAAATGCATTGGAAAATGCCGAAGGTAATTCTGCCATCACAGATGAAGCCAGTGCATTAGAAATGCAAGGCTTACAGCCAAAAATAGTAGAAGGACGTTCGGATAATATTAAAATTACTCGACCTGAAGATTTAGCACTCGCACAATTTTATATGGAGCATCAATAATGATTAGAATAGGTCAAGGATACGATGTACATCGTTTTATTGATGAGGGTGATGTAATACTAGGTGGTGTGAAGATAGATTATGAAAAAGGTCTGGAAGCCCATTCGGACGGGGATGTTGCTTTACATGCACTGGCAGATGCTTTATTAGGTGCCGCAGCATTAGGCGACATAGGCAAGCATTTTCCTGATACAGACCCTGAATTTAAAGGGGCGGACAGCCGTGTGTTATTACGCCATGTCTATGGCATTGTGCAAGAAAAAGGTTATAAACTGGTTAATGCCGATATAACTATTATTGCTCAAGTGCCTAAAATGGCTCCCTATATTGTGGCGATGTGTACAAATGTTGCGGAAGATCTAAAGGTTGCTGTTGACTGTATTAACGTGAAAGCGACTACTACAGAAAAACTAGGTTTTGAAGGGCGCAAAGAAGGTATTGCCGTGCAAGCCGTAGTGTTAATCGAAAAATAAGCTAGTGTTTCATAATCCCTAAATTAGTTGCGATATGAGCTAATTCAGCAATACTGGAAACCTGTAGTTTTTTCTTGATTTGAGTGACATAGTTGGCAACAGTTTTATAGCCCAAACATAATTCATCTGCAATTTTATGGCTGGTTAAGCCTTTAGCTAATAATCGAAAAATATCGAATTCACGAGCTGAAAAGCTTTCCAGCAATTTTTGATAATCATTTTCACCAGTTAACTTGTTTTTTTCTTTTTGCAGACCTTCTTCTATATAAGTTATCCCATTTAGAATGCTTTCAATAGCTTCTGGTAGAATTTCTGGCGCACTATTTTTTGTGATATAGCCTTTGGCTCCTGCACTGAGTGAGCGGCGAATAAAGACCTGTTCATCATGTACGCTAAAAACCAGAATATTTGCATTTTGATAGCGTTGAATAATTCGACGAATAGTTTCCAGTCCACCAATACCCGGCATAGACAAATCCATAACCACAATATCAGGTTGATAAGTCTGATAAAGTTGAATCGCTTGTTCGCCACTATCAGCTTCAGCCACCACTTCAATAGTCGATACAGAGGCTAATAACAGTTTGAATCCAGCGCGTACAACGGCATGATCATCAATTAATAATAGTTTTACTTTTTTGCTCATAAGCTTTGTTTGGTTTATGTGAAACTGGAATCTGAGCATTAATCTGCATGCCATGATTGGGCTTAGATTGAAGGCTGAATTTACCCTCCAGTATTTTTATTCTCTCTTTTATGCCCAATAAGCCGAATCCTGAGGAAATATCATCAAGCTGACAGCCCTGTCCATTATCAGAAACCAATAAATGTAGCGTGTTTGTGTGACTATCAATAGTAAGTTTTATTGTAACCTGGCTGGCATTGGCATGACGAATGATATTGGTCAGGCATTCCTGAATTACTCTAAATACCTGAATAGTAATGCTGCCATCTAAAGTATCAACTTCATTTTCACAAAGCAGTGAAAATGAAAGCGATTGATTCTTTTCATTCCAATGATTAATCAAGTCTTCTAAAGTAGCCTTTAGACCTAATTCCGTTAAAATCAAGGGGTGGAGTTGTTTCATCATAGAACGAACCACAATCATTAAATGATCACAAATTTCAGTAATAGATGTGGTGATTTTTTTGGTATCGGAGTCTTTATGTGATGCAGTAACCGCCATTACTTTGATAGCGGTGAGTGATTGACCAAATTCATCATGTAATTCTTGTGATAATCGTTGCCTTTCTTCCTCTTGAATCTTTAAGGAGTGTTGCGTTAATGCCTTATTTTGTTTTTGAGTATTATCAAGAACGTCAGTCATATGATTAATGGCATTAGCAATTTCAGCATATTCTTGAGTTGAAAAATCAGCTAGTTTTTTCTGATATTCGCCTTTTTCTACCTCTTTAAGGTTTTCAACAATAGTATTGATCGCTTGTAATGTCTTATTAAAAACCAGATGAACCGAGATAAATGTCAGCAATATCAATAATAATATTAAACTAAAAAAAGTGACTGTTTCATGCCAAACTTCAGTGATTTCATCTAAGGGTTTGGCTTGAATAATTAAGGACACAAGATCGTTGTTTAATGAAAGAATTTTATATTCAGCCTCGGGATAATCACTTAGCACAAGATTAATAAACCAAAGGGGAGGTGAGTCTTTTTTCTCGGCAGGAGGCTGATCCTGGGTAATTTTGACTATTTCCCCTGATGTTTTTTTTAGTTGAATTTTTAAATGACGTGTTTGCTTTAAAGAATTTAACCGATAGATCCAATCAGTTTCATTACTCTTAGTAGAACCCAGGCCAATTTTTATCAATTGCAAAGCCAGGTTAATAGATGAGTCGACCTCTTCACTAACTGATTTTTTTGCTTGCCAGGTAGCAAGAGTACCTGCAAGTAAAAGAATACAGAGTGAAATTAGTAAAATCCTGATACTGAGTTGATAACGTAAGCTCATAAATTAAGTCATGTGATTGATTGAATTGCTGGGCATAGAACAAGGGTATAATTTACTTATTCTTTAAAGCTAATTTACCAAAATAATGAGCAATCATAAGCAATTATTCATTGAAATTCCAACTTGGGCGCATGTAAATGGTAAACCAGATAGTACAGGGAAAATTAAAATATTTCCTAATGATTTTATAGTTGACGAACAATTATCTTTTCAAGCTGATGGCGCAGGAGAACATGCTTTTTTACAGATAGAAAAGTGTGGAGAAAATACCGAATATGTTGCCAGATTATTAGCCCGGTTTGCAGGTGTTAGACAAAGAGATGTCAGCTATGCAGGATTAAAAGATAGACATGCCAGAACTACACAATGGTTTAGTGTTTGGCTGCCAGGAAAACAAGACCCAGAATGGAAGCAGCTTGAAACAGAAGAAATTAAAATTATACAGGCAACTCGTCATGCCAGAAAGTTGAAAAGAGGTGTGTTATCAGGGAATAAGTTTCAGATATTAATAAGGCAATGGCAGGGAGATAAAGAAAAAATAGAGCAACAGTTACAGCAAATAAAACAGCAAGGCATACCCAATTACTTTGGTGTGCAGCGTTTTGGTCATCAGGGACAGAATGTAAATAAAGCATTAGCTTTATTTGATGGTGCAAAAGTGAAAAGAGAGCAACGCAGTATTTACTTATCAGCAGCACGCTCATATCTATTCAATCAATTGCTGGCAAGTAGAGTCAATGCGGCTAATTGGAATAAGGCGATTTCGGGCGACTGCTTTATTTTTGACCAATCGAATAGTTATTTTAAAACTGAGCGGCTCGACAATTCAGTTGTACAGAGGGCACAGGCAGGTGAAATTCATCCAGCAGGTATGATGTTTGGAAAAGGCAAGAGCGAAGTTACAGATCAAGCCCTGGTGTTTGAAAATGCAGTGGTGACTGAAAACCAGGCATTAGTAGATGGCTTGATTAAATATGATTTAACTGCAGATAGACGTGCTTTAAGAGTCTTTGTGAATGATTTGAGTTGGATATTTAAAGAAGATGCTGAATTACTCTTGAGTTTTTCCTTACCCTCAGGCAGTTATGCGACATCGGTATTAAGAGAATTGGTTAATGTAGATTAATAAAGCACAACTTTTTTGTTTTTATTGCTTATATAAATAACACCGTAACTTCCGTCTTATCCATTCATCTATATCACGCCGCGGATTCTTTACTTCGGCTATTCCGAAGTACGCTTTCCAACCAAGCAGGGATTTTCTTAGCTCCGCTCTGGGGAGATCTGTTTAACTTGCGATGCAGGTTGTTGTTGAAAATAGCAGTTTGGGCAGCTGCATTAAATGTCCTGGCGACCTGATGGTTATCCGTCGGTGATTGAGCGAATTTAAATAGCAACGCAACAATTGAGCATAGCGTGTCTATTTGGGTGACCAATACAGAGGGCTGGAGAGAAACCAGCCCTTACCCGATTAGTTGATTGCTTAAAATACAAACATTTCTTGAAGGGAACTACATAATTCAACTTGAGTTCCAGCATCAAGAATACCTAGTTTCTTAATTAGACGTGATCTATCAACCGCTCTAATTTGATCTAACAATATTAAACCTTTTTTGCCTTTGAATTTACATTCAACTCGACAAGGGAAATCAAAACCCTTGCTTGTCATTGGAGCAACAAGCGTTGTAGATAATGCAGACATCTCATTGGGAGAAATAATAACACAAGGTCGGGTTTTATTGATTTCTCTACCTTGAGCTGGGTTAAGACTTACAAGCCATATTTCAAACCGACTAATATTCAAAACTACCATTCGAGGTCATCGTCATTGGTTAGTTTGGAATCAAGCCACTCACTATCATTTAGCTCTTCCCCATGAGTTGCAAGTATAGTATTAATCGACTTAGCCCAACCTTGCCTTGCTTCCTGAATAGGAGTAATAAAAAGACCACCATTAAGCACTTCGAATTTAAGCTCTTTCCCTTCAAGGTGCGCTTGCTCTATAAGTGGCTTAGGTATTCTAACGCCTTGAGAATTACCAATTCTAACTAAATGAGCCATTTGAACTCCAGTTACAAATAAAAAGTAACTATAATGTAATTACATTTATCCTGCAAGAAATTACTTCTTTTAGATTGTATTTAAAAACTTACAAAAACACGTAGGGTCAGGTCGCACGCCGTTATC
>JAGLUC010000444.1 GCA_023134955.1 Methylococcales bacterium
AGCCAATGTGCTTTTTACTCGCCATACAACATTGACGCACTACCAGCACTCTTTCATAAGATGATAATTACCATGGATATTAATTGCTGGAAGCGGGTAATAACTGAAACTTAACCTGATCAGGAGCTTTATATTATTTAAAACTTAATTTACAGTCTAATCATTCCTGCAACCATGCTAACGCATCATCCGAGGTTTCAAAGTATTTAACCCCACCTGAAACAAACCAGGATGCCATTTTTTGTTACCAAAAATAGCAATTTTTTCAAATTCTCCATTGTGCTTTAATCCAAACTTAAAATCATTCCATGCGGCTCTAGGTTCCCAGCCTTCTAATTTTGAGCCATCAACAAAAACTTTTAATCTAGGTTGTTTAATGCCTTCCAGTGCAGAATCTACCATTGGATTAACATTTCATAACCTTCATGAGTTAACTTACCAGTCGCTTTAAATGACAGAAAAAACTCACTTCCTATTCTTTCTATTAATCATCCCAAAAGTTCTGGCAGGGTATTTTGACACTGTTTTATTAACACATAGTGTAGTCCGTATGAAACGAAGTGTAATACGGGGTTTCGAGTCATCGGTACTCGTATTAGGTAAATTTCATACGGACTACTTTTTTATTACTGCGAGCACTTTTGGAACGATTAATATCAAGTAATCTGTTGATGATAAAGCTTACAGAATAAAACCAGATATTACTAATTTTTCTTTAGCTGGTTTTAAAGAGGATGTTGCTATGTTGGGGATGAATTAATCTTAAATTGGGAGGTGTTTTAAAATTTAGATAGTGGGTGTCTAAATTGAGGAGGTTAAAGATTGAGGAGATTAAAGGTCTTCCATCAGAGAGATGAAAGACCTAAATATCTTCTTATTCAGTGAAGTTATTATCGTATCTTTTTACGCTAGATAGCGCAGCCGCATTACTCTCTAAAGTAGTATTAGCACCTTTCATTTCCAAATGTTTAACTTCATCTGCTTTTAACATCATAACTAATGCGATAGAAAGAACTGCCATTACTGCAACGATAGTTATAAAGTTACTTTTTTCTTTTTCAGCCATTTTAAATTCCTCATAAAGTGTTATTTATTATTTAAGACTTCCTTTCCTCAAAGGAAGGCAACTTAAGGTTATTTAAGTTGCAAGTCGAATGAATTGTTATTTTTCCGACGAGCTATTTTAAACACAAGCTACGGTTTTGTGTCAAAATTATTGTATTTTTTTTGCATTTAAATTTTTCACATAGGAATGGATATACCTCATTTTATGGACTATCCTTTGATTTATCAGGAATATTGGTTTAATGTTTAAAGCTGATGTTTAAAATTGTTACGGCATTGAATGCTGTCTTTTTTGTTTCGTTTTCTGGCTTGTTTAGTCATAGAAAAAGCACTATAAAAAATTATATTTTGGGGTAGGTGATGCAAGTTTTAGGGTTAAAGTTTTTTGGGATATGTTTTATTATTGTTCATTTAAGTGCTTGTAGTTTTGTTGTATCCAGAGCGACAGAAGATTTTGGGACAAATTTAACGCATGTCATTCTTAATCATAATGATCCTGAAACAATTACTGAAGCTATTCCGACTTATTTGTTGTTACTAGAGACCTTAGTGGTTGATGAGCCAGAAAATGAGGGTTTATTATCAACAACAGCTACTTTATATGGATCATATGTCAATTTAATAGCGGATAATCCCGATAGAAAAAAACAGTTAGCCGATAAAGCCATGTCTTATGCTTTAAAATCAGCCTGTGTTCATGGTGAAATATTTTGTGGACTTAATGAACAAAAATATGACATATTTGAAAAAGCCATTAAGCAAACTACCATCAATGATATTGATATGTTGTATTCTGTAGGTACAGCATGGGCATTATGGATACAAACTCATAGTTCCGACTGGAATGCAATTGGACAGCTGGCTCAAGTTAAGTTGATTATGAGTCGGGTGATTGGGTTAGATGATACATATAAGAGGGGTAATGCTTATGTGTATTTGGGTGTGTTAGCTACTATTTTACCCCCGGCATTAGGTGGTACACCTGATATTGGTAAGCAATATTTTGAAACAGCTCTCAAATTATCAGAACAAAAGAATTTAATGGTAAAGGTTGTTTATGCTAAACAATATGCTCGTATGATGTTTGACCGAGAGTTGCATGATCGCTTATTAAAAGAGGTACTTAGTGCCAATCTAAATGAGCCGGATTTAACCTTGATGAATACCATGGCAAAAAAACAGGCAAAAGACTTGTTAAACTCTGCTGATGAATATTTTTAAAAGGAATTTAATTGGACACTTGATTTTAAATTAAGCTAGTCTTGAGAAATAGATTTTAATTTTAATGAAAAGAATTTTTGATATGTTAAAAAAGTTAATTTATATGTTTTTATTATTGCTTGTAAGCAATAGTGCTGTTCAAGCCTTTACCTTTAAAATTGCCACCTTATCACCTGATGGATCTGTATGGATGAATAAAATGCGTGCAGGTGCAAATGAGATTAATGAAAAAACTGACAATCGTGTGTCTTTTAAATTCTACCCTGGTGGTATTATGGGGGGAGATAAAAACGTATTAAGAAAAATGCAGTTTGGTCAATTACATGGAGCTGCCATGCCAAATACCGGATTGGCTAGTGTTTATCCCGATATTCAACTTTATAATTTGATTCTTAAATTTAAATCTTTACAAGAACTTGATTATGCGCGAGAAAAGATGGATAGTTTTTTGCTTGCAGGGTTAAAAAAGAAAAAACTGGTTTCATTTGGTATTTCAGAAATGGGTTTTGCCTATATTATGTCTACAACTCCTGTCGCTAATCTCGCAGATCTTAGACAACAAAAAACCTGGGTACCCAATAGCCATAGAATTGCCATTCACGCTTTTGAAGCGTCTAAAATATCACCTATACCACTGCCTTTAAGGGATGTATTAATGGGTTTGCAGACGGGTATGATTAATGCTGTTGCAGGAACACCAACAGGAGCGTTAGCATTACAGTGGCATACTAAAATAAAATACGTGACAGACGTGCCACTGTCATATATTTATGGGATATTTGTGATAAATGAAAAATCATTTAAAAAAATCTCCAAGAAAGATCAGCAAATTGTCACTAAGGTAATGAGGCAAGTCGTTATAGATATAGATAAACAAAGTCGTCAGGATAATCTAAACGCCATTGCTGCACTTAAAAGTCAAGGTATAGAGTTTGTAGCAGTAAAAGCTGGTGCGATAGCTGAATTAAAAAAGGTGATGGAAACAGCTAACCAAAAAATTATAAGAGCTAGTGGCTTATCAGAAAAACTGGTTAGGCAGTTAAACAGTTATTTGTCTGATTTTGCATCTAAAACCGTTCAGGTTGTTGGTGCTGGTGTATAGTTTTGGTTGAGAGTTTTTGGGAATAGATTAAAGAGGTCTTGACCGATATATACTCTTCACGCTCAAGAACACCTCACCCAAGTACGCAACTTGTTGCGATGGGTGTTATTGTAAAGCATTGAAATAGATTGCTATTTCAATGCTTTATTTCGGCAACTGCTCTTGCATTACTCTACTACATGCCTCCATGGCATTAAACAACGTCCATCGCGATAAAAAAGTGCGTGCCAGATGGGATGCTCTTGAGTGAGAAGAGTATAAGTACTACTCCTTTAAAGATTCAGTTCAAGTATATTCAGGAGATTTAATTTGTAAGTGACTTCTGTTTAAAAATAAACTAACCTAGAGATAGTCTATAACTTTAAAGCGTTAAAAATTGATGATGCAAGACAGAAAAGAATATAGAAAAAATTTTAATGCCTCTGGCCAGCTCTATGTCTCAGGTGAAATATTGGACTTTAAATGTTACGATGTTTCAGTTAATGGGCTTTTGGCAGAAATAATACCAGGATCGCTGTTAGTGGATATTAGTGATTTTGAAGCATTGTTACGTGAAAATGGTTCAGCAGAAATTTATGTTAAAAAATTAATGCTGACAGGTGAGGTTGATATTGCCTGGGCTAAACAAGATGATGGCAAAATCATGTTGGGCTTAGAGTTTATAGATGTTATGTACAATGTCGATAAGATGTGGCGTAAGCGTCAATATTATCGAAGTAATAAGAACTTTGTTGGATATTTGATTGCTGATGATAAAAAAATAGATTTTAAAGGTATTAATATATCTATGGACGGACTTGCTGTAAAAATAACTGTAAGTGATGAGGACAATATTCTTAAGCCAGGGTATGTTGTTAAATTAATGGTTAATAATTTGGATATTAAGGGCTTAGGTAAGATTATTTGGATGGAGTCTTTAGATGAGCAATCTTGTATCGTTGGTCTCAGGTATTTGGCGATAGAGTAACTGCTCTAAAACTAATTGGAAGAGAGTAATGGATCTAGTTTATTTGTAGTTTCTAAAGCATATAAATCATCAAAGCCCCCAATATGTAGATCATCAATAAAAATTTGAGGGACTGTTCTACATTTGGTCTTTTGCATTATTTCCTGGCGTAATTCAGGTTTAGATGCCAAGTTTATTTCTGTGTAAATAGCTCCTTTTTTTTCTAAAAGTTTTTTTGCCATAGTGCAGTATGGGCAAAGGTTAGCTGTGTAAATAATGATGTTTGGCATGGTTATTTAGTATTCTCCAATGAGAGCTTTATTTTATCTTTGTTGCTTATTTTGTTCAAGAGCTATAGCTTGTGAATAGTAGCTTATGATTGTTTGAGCTGCTTTTTTCATTGACTCCGAATAAGCAATAACTCCATCTTTATGACCTAACATAGAGAATATGTGGATGTCTTTTAATTGACCTGAGTTAAACAGACGTTTTACTTCATTTGCCATTTCAGGTGTTCCGTATTCAATATCAGCAGATGTGTATGGGAGTTTAAGCTGTTTGGTATAGTTCCATATTTCAGGGCAATGTATATGTATCACTGAATTGATTGTTTTGTCTTGTTGGTAAATGCTGGCGTGGGTGAGTGCTTCGGATGAAGGTTCTATTTTACCAATAGAGGCGATGGTATTTTGTTGGGGGGATGCCTCAATTACGCTGCAATAATGCTGTTTTGATAGTGATTCAATACCACCTGTCTGTGAGCCGCTAATAATAAAGCTTGGGATATTATTTTTGTCGATAACTTTTTGACTGATATTACCAAATCCATAGCCATCATAGCGTGCATCTATTTGACCAATAAGTTCTAACTTAAATAAAACGGTTCTCCAGGCGTTAATTTCTACGATGGAAATGTCCTTTTCAATTTCAGCATCTTGGTGATTTAGAGTGTATTTTATGACACCTTCTTTTTCTTTCATGATGACTCATCATTATTGCTATAAAGATTAAGATAACAGAATTAACTGTTTTAAAGTGACCTTTATTAGTAATATCTAAAGTCTCAGATATTAATGTTTTAGCAATTGGTATAAAATATACGGTTTTGTTGTCTGATGGCATGATAATTTGTCTCAGAAAGAATCAGGTATAACATGCGATGTCCTTTTTGTGCTACTCAAGATACGCGAGTCATTGATTCTCGCTTGGCAAGTGAAGGGGATCAAGTCAGACGGCGACGGGAGTGTTCTTCGTGTAAAGAACGATTTACCACCTATGAAATTGCTGAATTAACTTTACCCAAAATAATCAAACGAGATGGTGCCAGAGAAAGTTTTGATGAGAAAAAACTTAGATCTGGAATGCAACGAGCGTTGGAAAAAAGACCTGTTAATAGTGAAGATATAGAAGCCGCTATCTGTAGAATTAAAAAAGCGATGACGGCTAAAGGGGATAGGGAACTTTTAGCTGATGATTTAGGTGAACTTGTGATGAAAGAACTGAGTAGCTTAGATCATGTGGCTTTTGTGCGTTTTGCCTCGGTTT
>JAGLUC010000445.1 GCA_023134955.1 Methylococcales bacterium
TTCCGGCCCTGGGCACCAAATAAATTCTAATTAAATCAATTAATTAGTGAAACTGAGTCGCATTTATTGCGGCTTTTTTGTTTGCTCGGCGAAGCCGGCAAACCCGTCTGTTTGAAAGAGAGCAGAATCACCCCGACTGAGGGGAAGATAATCCGACTGGCAAGGGCGTCACTGGCTAACGGTGGGGTCTGAAGGAGGCCATAGGAAGTTAGAAGTACACAGCGAAAGCGAACCTGATACGGCGGTGTTGGTGGGTAAGCGTGCAAAATAGCGCGAAGCCCGATACTCAGTCAGACCAATGACGTGTTTGAGGGTGGCATTTCTAACAGGGACCGGTGCAGTAACCGAGGAAGCCTGGCATCACCCCCAGTATTTTTTTACTGGGAGCACAAGGTCAAGAAGTGATTCAAGACTTGTGTTGATGTGAGGTGGCAGATGAACCCGTAGTAGTGATTAAGTTCCGGCCATTGAAAGCCAGTAATGGTGTGGAGGGTAAAACCGGGATGATCATCAGCATCAAGTCTGATGAGGTTGTTATGAGCCAAAAGCCATAATAATTGCGAAGGGGAGAAGTAATCTTCACGTGCATGAAAAGCATGGAGAACAGTCATGAACTCACAAGCGTTCCGACGGGAACGGACACCACAGAACGGCGAAGCAGGAATGTGGCTGCTGTGATGTTGGGTTGAGTACGGGAGTAATTGATACCGCTCAGGTAGATTGCCAATAGGCTAGCACTCCTGATGTATGAATGAATATACCGGCATGATTGATTGAAGTGACAGGCCATGCCACAAGTCAAAGGCAGAGAATGAAAGTTTATTATAGTTTGTACAGCCGCATGCTGAATCTGGATGCGTTGTACAGAGGGTACAAAAAGGTATCAAGAGCAAAAGGCGCGGCCGGAATAGATGGGCAGAGCCTGCGTGATTATGCCAAAGACCTGGATAATAATCTGACACAACTGCAACACGAGCTGCAAACAAAGCAATATCGACCACAGGCTGTTAAACGGGTAGAAATCCCCAAAGCAGACGGTGGAGTGAGGTTGTTGGGTATACCCGCAGTACGTGACCGAGTCGTCCAGCAAGTACTATTGGATATACTCCAGCCGATCTTTGACCCTGACTTTCATCCATCGAGTTATGGATACAGGCCGGGAAAAAGTTGCCATGATGCCATTAGCAAAGCGACGATGTTTATACGAAAGTATAACCGCCGTTGGGTTGTTGATATGGATCTGTCCAAATGCTTTGACCGGCTTGATCATGAAGTGATCATAGCGAGTGTTCAAAGCAAAGTGACGGATGGCAGCATACTAAGACTGGTTAAGCTGTTTTTAAACAGTGGAGTGATGGTTGGCAAACACTGGGTAGCGAGTAACATAGGCAGTCCGCAAGGTGGGGTAATCAGTCCGCTGCTAGCGAACATTTACCTTGATGCGTTTGATCAGGAAATGAAACGGTGTAATCACAGAATAGTGCGTTATGCTGATGACATACTGGTTTTATGCAAAAGTCGAGCGGCTGCAGAAAACGCGTTAACCAGTGCGACAAAGATACTGGAGAAAGACCTGAAGTTGACCGTTAACACAGAGAAGACGCACATAGCGCATAGCGATAAGGGTGTGAAATTTCTGGGCGTTGAAATCGGTAGTCAATTTACACGACTACAGGAAAAGAAGCTCAACGGTTTTAAACAGAAGGTCAGGCAATTAACCAAACGTAACACAGGGGTGAACCTGATAGAGATAATCAGGCGATTGAATCCGGTGTTACGTGGGTTTGCCAACTACTTCAGTATAGCCAACTGTCGCCGGGCATTCAAAGCCCTGTCGGGATGGATAAGGCGTAGACTGCGAGCGATACAGCTAAAACTGTGGAAAAAGCCTACAAGGCTGCATCGACGGTTGAAGCAACTGAATTATAAGCCACCATTTAAGTTTATAAAGATGAAATCGTGGCGTAATTCAAATAGCCCGCTGGCGTGTTATGCCATGCCCAATAAGTGGTTCGATGAGCTTGGTTTATATTCAGTTGCAGAGGTCGAAACGGGATGGCTGAAGATTACATGAGCCGTATACGAGGTCCGTACGTACGGTTCTGTGAGAGGGATGAGGCGGTGACGCCTCACCCTACTCGATATGTCCATGGATGGACGGTATGCCGCAAGGAGC
>JAGLUC010000446.1 GCA_023134955.1 Methylococcales bacterium
TCTTTCTACATCAGGCTCAGGGCAGCTTTTTCAACCCTTCACCATCCGCATCAGTCCTGTGCTTGTGCGACTGACGCGGATGGTGAAGGGCAGAAAAAAGATAAAACTTTATACATCAAAGCGGAGAAGAGCCCACTATTCAACCCTAAAGCCTTATTTAAGATCAAGATTGAATAAAATCAGGCATACTTGATGAAGATATATTGAGGAGGGAGGGAGGCTGATTTGATAAACCAGCAAAGATCATGAGTTAAATCAAAGCTTTACTGTAAATGCTTTTGAGTTTGGCTAGCGATATGACTAATCAGAAAATTTATTGCTAAATCTAACAAAAATACTGACTACAAAGAATTACAAAACATCAGCACTAGTTCTTGTATTAATTCAAAGTGGGAATAAATAGGCTATATCAGCATTACATTAAATATGGAAAATATAATCAGTGCTTTAAAACTTTAATGCTCAAGATTTACCCAGTCTCTCTCTTTGATAACTACCATCTTGTACATGCTGACACCATTGTTGATTAGCCAGATACCATTGCACTGTTTTTTTAATACCTGTTTCAAAGGTTTCCTGGGGTGTCCAGCCTAGTTCTTTTTCTATTTTAGAGGCATCTATGGCATAACGGAGATCATGTCCTGCTCTATCTTGTACATAAGTAATTAACTCACTGTATGCTTTTACGCCAGCTGGTTTATTGGGGACTAATTCTTCCAGTAATTCACATATTATTTTTACTACCTCTATATTTTGTTTTTCATTATGTCCACCTATATTATAGGTCTCCCCAACTTTTCCTTTAGTTGCAACCTGTACCAGCGCCTTGGCGTGATCTTCTACAAATAACCAGTCTCTTATCTGGTTACCTTTGCCATAAATGGGTAACGGCTTACCCTCCAATGCATTGAGTATGACTAACGGAATTAGCTTTTCTGGGAAGTGATAAGGTCCGTAGTTGTTTGAGCAATTTGTTAATACTGTGGGTAAACCATAAGTACGTTGCCAAGCTCTGACTAGATGGTCTGAACTTGCTTTTGAAGCCGAATATGGCGAGCTTGGGGCATAAGGGGTTATCTCAGTGAATAAATCATTTGTTCCTTCAAGATCCCCATAGACTTCATCTGTTGATATATGGTGAAAACGAAAGCTGTCTTTTTTGCTATCTTCTAATTTTGACCAATACGCTCTTGCCTGCTCCAACATATTGTATGTGCCAATGATGTTGGTTTGCATGAATTCACCTGGCCCATCTATGGAGCGATCAACATGCGATTCGGCAGCAAGGTGCATAATAATATCAGGTTGATACCGTTCTATTACACGTTTAATTTCAGCAACATCACAAACATCTACTTGCTCGAAATGATAGCGCTCATGGCTGTCTACTTCTTTTAGTGATTCTAAGTTACCTGCATAGGTTAGTTTATCAACATTAATAACATTGAGTGAGCTATCATTAATCAAGTGGCGAATTACGGCAGAGCCTATAAACCCTGCGCCTCCAGTTACTAGAATTGTTGTCATTATTTTCTTTCCTGTAATGCTTTCAAGCAACTTTTTAACGAATCTTTCCAATAGGGAATGATTAGGTCATAATCGAGTTTGATTTTAGCTTTATTTAACAAGCTGTAGTGAGGGCGCTTGGCAGGCGTGGGATAATCTTTGGTTTCTATTGGACTCACATTACAATTAATATTATTCATCTCAAATATTGCTTTGGCAAAGTCATACCAAGAGCATACACCTTCATTACTAAAATTATAAATGGGTAGTTTAGTATGTTTTATTAAGCCATTATTAGCGACTATCTTCATAATGGCTTGTGCAAGATCTTTTGCATAAGTTGGGCTGCCTATTTGATCAAAAATGACGCTTAGCTGATCTCGTTGTTGCCCTAACTTGATCATGGTTTTGACAAAATTATTAGCAAATTCAGAATAAACCCAGCTTGTGCGAATAATGCACCCCTCAGGTGAAATTATTTGCAATGCTCGCTCACCTTTAAGTTTGCTCGCACCATAATTACTTTGTGGGTTAACTTGATTTGTTTCTACATAGGGTTTATAGCTGGTACCATCAAACACATAATCAGTACTGATGTGAATTAATACCGTGCTTTGTTCTTTAGCTATTTCTGCTAATTTTTTTACCGCCTGATGATTGATCGCATCTGCTAATTCTGCTTCCTGCTCCGCTTTATCTACTGCGGTGTATGCAGCACAATTAATAATTAAATCGAAGTTATTTTTTTGAAAATATGTTGTGATATTTTCAATATCACTTAAATCCAGCTGATTTCGTGTGACAAAATGAAATTGATATTCCGGGTATTCTGGGGCAATACTGTTTATGGATTGCCCTAGCTGCCCGTTAGCTCCTGTCACTAAGATGGATTTTATATTAGGCATAGTAATTGATACTGTAGTCAAAACAGTCTTTTAATTCATTTAGCTTTGCTTGCCTGGTGTCTTTAGCTGATAGCTGTAACTGCTGTTTAGGCAACCCCCAGTCAATATTAAGCTGCTCATCATCAAAGGCTAATCCTCTGTCACATTCTGGTGAATAATAATTATCAACTTTATAAGCAAATGTTGCAGTCTCACTCAACACGATAAAACCATGTGCAAAACCTCTGGGTACAAAGACTTGCCGCTTATTTTCTCCTGTCAATTCCATCGAGACATGCTGCCCGTAACCTGGACTTCCTTTTCTGATATCCACTGCAATATCAAGTACCCGCCCTTCAATTACTCTGACCAACTTACTTTGTGCATAGGGTGGCAATTGAAAATGCAAGCCTCGCAACACACCTTTTGATGATTTTGATTCATTATCTTGCACAAAATGTACGGGATGACCTACGGCTTGTTCAAACAAATCCTGTCTATATGTTTCTACAAAATAACCCCGTTCATCACCATGTATTTTAGGTTCAATAACTAAAACATCGGGAATTATTTGCTTAATAAACTTCATTTTTCTTAACCTTCTTCTGCCCGGTTAAGGAGATATTGACCGTATTGATTTTTTGCTAGTGGTTTGCCCAGTTCAATCAATTGTGCTTTATTAATATATCCTTGTTCAAACGCAATCTCTTCAATACACGCAACCTTTAAGCCCTGGCGTTTTTCTATGGTTTCAATAAATTGGGCTGCTTCCAGTAGACTTTCATGCGTGCCAGTATCCAGCCAGGCATATCCTCGCCCCATTAATTCCACTTTTAACTGCTGTTCGGCTAAATAGAGTTGATTAAGTGTTGTTATTTCTAATTCACCACGATGTGACGGCTTAATTTCTTTTGCCTTCTGCACTACATCATTAGGGTAAAAGTACAACCCCGTTACCGCGTAATTACTTTTTGCTTTTTCTGGTTTTTCTTCAATACTGATGACATTACCCTTAGTATCAAACTCCGCTACACCATAACGCTCAGGATCTGAAACTCGATAACCAAATACAGTGGCTTTATTCTGTTCTTTAACATTATTAACAGCTGCTGCCAATATCTTTTTAAGGTCATGTCCATAAAAAATATTATCTCCAAGCACAAGACACACATCTTCATCAGCAATAAAATTCTCGCCAAGAATAAAAGCCTGAGCCAAGCCATCGGGTGATGGTTGCACTACATATTCAAACTGTATACCAATTTCAGATCCATCACCTAGTAAACGCTGAAAACTTTCCTGGTCTTCTGGCGTAGTGATTACCAATATCTCTGTAATACCCGCCATCATTAACACAGATAAAGGATAATAAATCATTGGCTTATCATAAACAGGCACAAGTTGTTTAGATACTCCTTTTGTCACAGGATATAATCTTGATCCTGATCCACCCGCCAAAATAATACCTCTCATCCTACCTCCAGTGTTACAAATATTTCTCATAAAAAACTCAAGCTAATCTCAGAGCATAAATTTGTTTTAAAACAAATAATTACCTTTGCTTTTTAAGTAAGAGCCAGCTACATAGCGTAAATTGATTATCCAAAAAGTGTTTAGATTTTCCTGAAGACTTAGAAGCATCAGGCAGATTTACGAATGCACGTACTTTATAACTAGCTGAATTAATAATCGTTATAAAGATAATGATGCAGTGAAAATTTCACTGATATGGAAAAATCAAAGTCTATTGTTAAGAATTCACAATATAAATTCACTCGGCTATCCAGTCGATAGCCATTTAAAAGTAAGAGTTGGCCTGTAAGCCGGGTTCTGTCGAGAACAGCCATTCATCTAGGCCGCTGGTCACCCAACGGCTCAAGCGATCTACCCAGAAGCCGCGCGGGCCACGTGTCTGCTTCTCTATTTGATCTTGCTCCAGGTGGGGTTTACCCTGCC
>JAGLUC010000447.1 GCA_023134955.1 Methylococcales bacterium
AGCCTGTACCGGATCAAAACCAGCATCTTTTAAATATTCATTTAACAACAACCGATTGATAGATTCATCATCAACGATTAGTACACTTGTGATACCCATATTATTCAAAAATCCCTGAAACCAAATACATTAATGTTTATTGGCTATATATAGCGGAAAAATCTCTAATATGTGTAAGGATTTAGTTAAATTATTGTAAAAACAATGATTTAAAGGGGACTAAAGAAAGATTATTAGTAATTACTTATGTTTTGTATAAAAAATGATCAACACACAGCTTTTAAACACCATCAAGAATATGAGCCGTGGCTTCATGCTTATCATAGTCATCGCCTATGAACTTGAACTCATTCCAGCCAATCTTGACCGTATCATTATTTTTAAGCTCGATTCGACCATCAACCGGGTCATTATTTAAAAGCGTACCATTAGTACTACCCATATCATGCAGAAAATAGCGAAAATGCTCTTCATAATAAGGATCTTCCTCTACTTCAACCTGGGCATGTAAACCACTCACAGACAAATCATCGATCACAACATCATTGTCCTGATTTCTTCCAATAGTCAGAGTCTCCTTATCCAAATCAAATTTAGAAGACACTACCCGATCGATTAACTGTAAAAATAAAGCCATTATTCTGCTCTTAAAAAAATGATTGCATATATTATCATAGAAGAATATTCATCATAATGATTAATATTTATTATCAACTGCCATTAATGACGCAATGGTTTAGTCTGGGTATAATCGAGCCGAATTAGAGGCACAAAACAAATGTGGAACATCCCAAACAGTTTAACAATTAGTAGAATCGCCATGATACCGGTACTGGTATTGGTGTATATCTACGACAACCAATGGTCAAACGTGATCAGTGCCATCATCTTTAGCTTAGCAGCAATTACAGACTGGTTTGATGGCTACCTGGCACGTAAATTAGGCCAGCTATCAGCATTTGGGGCGTTTCTTGATCCTGTTGCCGATAAATTAATGGTTTCCACCGCCTTAATACTTTTGGTTTTTGCTCATGGAGAAAGTTTTCTTATCGTCATCTCAGCAATTGTCATAATAGGTCGTGAAATAACTATTTCTGCTTTGCGTGAATGGATGGCAGAAGTAGGACAAAGCGCCAATGTAGCCGTATCCATGTTAGGAAAAGTAAAAACCACTGCGCAAATGGTCTCAATAACCTTTCTACTTTATAGAGACGACCTGCTCTCAATGCCTATATTTAGCATCGGACAAGCGCTATTAATCGTAGCCGCAGTACTCACAATAATCTCTATGATTATATATTTGAAAGCCGCATGGCGAGTAATGAAAAATCATTAAAAAACATCAAATTAGATGTTGACAGAAAGCCGCGTCTCTATATAATAGCGCCCTCTGTTGCGGGAATAGCTCAGTGGTAGAGCACAACCTTGCCAAGGTTGGGGTCGCGAGTTCGAATCTCGTTTCCCGCTCCA
>JAGLUC010000448.1 GCA_023134955.1 Methylococcales bacterium
TTGCTTAGTCTCATGGGTAATCAGGTACTTTTATTAAAAAGTCACAGAAAACACCCAATAAAGAAATGGGTATAGCTCGAAAAAGATTAAAAGAGCTTAAGTCATGAGACCATCACTTACAGACTTCAAAAAGAAAGCACTGGAAAATATAGAAGTAAAGCAAGAATATGAAAATCTTGCCCCTGCTTATGCCCTTAGAAAGCAGTTAATTAAAATTCGTAAAGATGCTGGTTTTACCCAAGAAGAGCTGGCAAAAGTTTTGCATACTAAGAAAAGTAATATTTCTAGATTAGAAAATGTTAACTCTAGTATTTCGCCTAAACTTTCAACTATTGAAGAATATGCTAGAGCAGTAGGGTATCAAATTGAAATAAACTTTATACCTCAAGTAGAGCAACATATATCAAAAAATTCCAATTGACCGCTGGCAGCGCAGTTTGCTTTCAATGATCACTTTTTATCAAAGTTCAGAAAAACCAACGGGGGGT
Organism: Methylococcales bacterium; assembly: GCA_023134955.1. Lineage (GTDB taxonomy): Bacteria > Pseudomonadota > Gammaproteobacteria > Methylococcales > Methylomonadaceae > QPIN01. The sequence goes on from JAGLUC010000448.1 coordinate 489, forward strand.
CAGAGACTCGATTGATTCAACCCCATTGATTCATGGTGAAGCAAAACTATTTACTTAGACGTTTTGAAATGCGATTGTATGTTTCTTTAAGTTCGTCGCCGATAACTTTTGTCGTTTTAATTAATTCGGCACTGGTTTCTTTGGTATCATCGCTTATCACTCCCAAAGCATCAGTAAAATGTCCCCAGCTTTTTTCTGCTTTGTGCCATTCTTCTTTGGCATCCATGCTAGCAAGGTGAATCTGCACTTCAATCTCATCACGCTGTTGTTTCAATGCATCAGTTAAGTCATTAAATTCTTTTTGAATATCCACAGGGTAACTCCTATTGTTTAGTTGTTTAGTTGTCTTATTTTCAAACAAAAATATAATCTGTGTCTGTAACTGTTAGAGTTATTCAACAAATACCAGATTTTTTTTCGTGCTCTATACCGTTTTTATACTATCAGATTTCACCTATAGTCAGGTTGTTTTTTTCTAACGGTGCGCTTCACTATATCAGCATATCCTATTATCAATCCCCATTTATTTACAATAGTAGTATTAATCGTTCCAAAAGTTTTCGCAATAATGAAAAAGTAGCCCGTATGAAGTTTACCTAATACGGGGAACCGACGACTCGAACCCCCGTATTACACTTCGTTTCATACGGGCTACAATATGTGTTAATAAAAGAGTGTCGAAATACCCTGCCAGAACTTTTGGGACGATTAATAATATAAAATATCACAATTCAAAGCTTTTTTGTCTTTCCTGAAATTGCAGAACAAAGCTGTAAATAACAGGAAATACCAGTAAACTTAGCAATAACACTGTTGTCATTCCACCCAGAACAGGGGCTGCTATGCGTTGGGTAACATCAGCCCCTGCGTTATTACTTATCATTATGGGGATTAGACCTGCCATGGTTGAAATTGCAGTAATTGCAACGGGGCGTACTCGTAACGCTGTTGCTGCGGCAACAGCATTGCTGATTTCTGTGGTTGATAAAATATGTTGCTTTTGTTTTCTTAATTTGGCAATTTCTATATCAATGAAGTTTAATACCATAACCCCTGTTTCTGCTGCTGTTCCTGCTAATGCAATAAACCCAACATATACGGCTACTGATAAATTAAAACCGTAAGCATAAACCAGCCAAACACCTCCAATGAGACCAAACGGGACTGTCAGCATAATTATGACTGGTTCGGCGATGTTGCCAAAGGTTAAGTACAATAAAAAAAAGATAATTAACAAGGTAATAGGAACAACTACTTTTAATCTCTGCGCCGCTCGTTCCATATATTCAAATTGCCCTGACCAGACCAGTGTATAACCTGCTGGAATAACGACCTTTTTGGCTAGTACTTGTTTTGCTTTAGTGACAAAGCCTCCTATATCAGAAGTGTTTATATCAATATAAATCCAGGCATTCGGACGAGAATTTTCACTTTTAATGACAGGAGGGCCACGTCTAAGATTTAATTTTGAAACCAGAGCTAATGGAATTTGACTGCCTGTCGGCGTTGGAATTAATACTCGTTTAAGACTATCCATGTTATCGCGCAGTTCTCGTGGGTAGCGAAGGTTGACGGGGTAACGCTCTAACCCTTCTACGGTTTCGGTGATATTGATACCACCAATGGCGCTTTCTATCACGTCTTGTACGTCACCGACAGTTAATCCATAGCGAGCTGCTGCTACACGGTCAATATCAAAATCTATGTAATATCCTCCAACAGCTCTATCGCCAAAGGCTGATAATGTTTCTGGAAGCGTTTTCATTGCTAATTCAATTTGTTGTGAAATATCTTGTAAAACATTTAAATCAGATCCTGAAACTTTAATTCCTACAGGTGTTTTTATCCCAGTAGACAGCATATCAACACGTGTCTTGATTGGCATAGTCCAGGCATTGGCAACGCCTGGAAACTGGATTGCCTTGTCCATTTCAGTCATTAACTGCTGGGTGGTTTTATCTGGATTTGGCCATTGTTCTTTGGGCTTTAGACTAATGGTAGTTTCCATCATGGATAATGGTGCTGCATCGGTAGCTGACTCAGCTCGTCCTACTTTGCCAAATACTTGTTGAACTTCTGGAAATGTTTTTAGAATTTTATCTGTTTGCTGTAATAGTTCTTTGGCTTTGCTGATTGAAATACCGGGAAATGTTGTTGGCATATATAAAATATCGCCTTCATCTAAGGGAGGCATAAATTCGCTACCGATTTTAGATAAGGGGTAATAGGTAGAGCTCAGCAGTAATACTGCCAACATAATGGTAATACCACGATAACGCATGGCTAAATTTAAAACAGGCGTATGTAGAAAGTGTAAGACACGGTTGCTAGGGTTTTTCTGTTCAGGAATAATATTGCCACGAATAAAGTAACCCATTAATACGGGTACAACAGTTACTGTTAAAATTGCTGCCGCAGCCATTGCATAGGATTTTGTATAAGCTAAGGGACTAAACAAACGTCCTTCTTGCGCCTGCATGGTAAAAATGGGGATAAATGAGACTGTAATAATTAATAATGAGAAAAATAAAGCAGGCCCTACTTCTCGTGATGCAGCGTTGATTGCTTGCCACCGTTCATTTTTGCTCAATGCTCTATTTTTCTTTTCTCGCATATCGGCTAAATGTTTATGGGCATTTTCTACCATCACAATTGCACCATCTACCATGTCGCCAATAGCAATAGCAATTCCTCCTAGCGACATAATATTGGCATTGATGCCTTGATAACGCATCATAATAAAGGCGATTAAAATACCTAATGGTAAGCTGATAACAATCACCATTGATGATTGAAAATGCAATAAAAAAAGTCCGACAAGAATACTAACAATAATCAACTCTTGTATTAAAGCAGTGTTCAGCGTAGTTACTGCACGGGTAATAAGCTTCCCCCTATCATAAACGGGCACAATTTCTACTCCTGTGGGTAAACCTTTTTTAAGCATCTGCAATTTTTCTTTTACGGCAGTAATGGTTTTTTGAGCGTTTTCGCCAAAACGCATAATAACTACGCCAGCCGCTACTTCACCCTCACCATTCAGTTCGACAAGACCGCGACGTAGCTCAGGGCCTATATGGACATGTGCTACATCTTGTAATCGTATGGGGGTTCCATTGGCATCGACACTTATTGGAATAACATTTAAATCTTCAACTGAGCGAATATAGCCTAAACCACGAACCATATATTCAGTCTCAGCCATTTCAATCAAGCGACCACCTACATCATTATTAGATCGAATGATTGCTTGTTTCACTTTAGATAATGGGATGTTATAAGCCTGTAATGCATTGGGGTTGACTTCAACCTGATATTGTTTGACAAAACCACCAATTGAAGCCACTTCTGCGACACCTTTAACGGTTTGTAGGGGATAACGTAAATACCAATCTTGCAGTGAACGTAATTGTGCTAAATCATGTTGTCCTGTTTTATCCACTAGGGCATATTCATAGATCCATCCTACCCCCGTTGCGTCGGGACCTAAAGTTGGAGTAACCCCCTGAGGTAGCTGACCGCTAACATAGTTTAATGATTCCAAAACTCGTGAACGCGCCCAATAAAGGTCTACACCATCTTCAAAAATAATATAAACAAAGGATAAGCCAAAAAATGAATAGCCTCGTACAGTTTTAGAATTAGGAACTGCCAACATAGCAGTGGTTAATGGATAAGTGACTTGGTCTTCTACAACTTGAGGGGCTTGCCCTGGATATTTAGTAAAAACAATCACTTGTACATCTGATAAATCAGGAATCGCATCCAGCGGCATATTTTTATACGACCAAAAACCACCCAGAGCTAATAGCAATGCCATAATTAAGACTAAAGCACGGTTTTTAAAAGAGCTATCAATGATTGAATTAATCATTTTTTAATTCCTTTTGATGCTTCATTTGTTCCCTTTCAACAGCAGGCTCATTATCTATTGCTTCAAGCATTTTAGCGGTGGCTTCACGAAGTTTGGATTCTGAGTCGATTAAAAATTGTGCAGAGACGACTACTTCTTCCCCAGCTTTAAGGCCTTTTGTGACTGCGACTTTACCATTTGAAGTCAGTCCCAGAGTCACTAGTCGAGGTTCAAATTTACCAGGTGCTCGTACCACAAAAACCTGATTTCTTGAACCAGAACGTATGACTGCCTCTGAAGGAATTACGATTGCATTTAATTGCTGGCCGGCATAAATGGTTACTTCGGCAAACATTTCTGGTTTTAATAGCAAATGAGGGTTATCAAAGACTAAGCGTACCTTAATGGTGCGAGTTTTTGCTTCTGCATAAGGATAAATATAGGCAAGGTGTCCGGTGAAAGTTTTACCAGGAATGCCAGCCAGTTGCATTTCCACTGAATCCCCATGTTTAACCCAGGGTAATTCATGTTCATAAATATCGACAAGTACCCAGACTTTGCTTAAATCGGCAATCATATAAATTTCAGTTGCCGGTGTTACAAACTGTCCTTCGCGAGCACCAATCTTTATTACAATACCGTCTGCTGGTGCGTGAATATGTAATCCTTTCTTAATTTTATGTTTACGCTCCAAATCACGTATATGATGGTCTGGTACATCCAATAGCTTTAAGCGTTCCAGGGAGCTTTTGACCAAATCTTCTGCTCCACGTCGTACATCCAAAATAGGACTTTTTTCTAGTGCTTTAAGGTTTTTCAAAGCTAAAATATATTCTTGCTGACTAGCCACTAATTGCGGTGAATAAATAGTTAATAAGTCAGTATTCTTTTTTACTTGTTGCCCGGTTTTGTCGACATTTAATTTTTCAATCCAGCCTTCAATTTTTGGATGTAAGTGAGTCATTCGTTCTTCATCAAAAACAATTCGCCCCACTGCGCGTACTGTATGGGAAAGGGTCGATTCAACTGCTTTGACAGTGCGCACATTGATATTTTGTACAGTCACACCATTAATTGTAACGGTTCCTGTTGGTGCTTTTGCATTATTGGCTTCCTCATAAACAGCTATATAATCCATTCCCATTGAATCTTTAGCGGGAACAGGGGAGGTTACAGTGGGGTTCATAGGGTTACGATAAAATAAAATTTTTTTATCAGAAGAGCTGGTTACAGATCGCTCAATTGGTTGTTTTGATTCGGCTAACCAATAACCTAAAAACAAGCCCACTATCAGCATAATGGGTGCAATAATTAACAGTAACTTATTCATAGATATCTTCCTTGCCGACTACGGCTGTCAATTGAGATAATGCCTGATTGGCTTTAGTTAAAGCCTGCCAATATTGAATTTCATAGTTATATAAAGTAATTTGGCTGCGTACAAGATTTAAAAAATCGACTTTGTTTACCTGATAGCCAGCCAGCATAGATGCGACTGTTTGTCTTGCCTGTGGAATAATGCCTGTTTTAAATAATTCCACCTGATTTTTTGTTTGATAAAAATCACTATAGGCGATAGAAATTTCAGCTCGCACTTTGTTCCACTGATCCTGTAACACATATCGTTGTTGTATTAATTCACTATTACGTTGAGCAACTGCTTTTTGTTGTTTACTTGCGGCAAAAATCGGTATATTCATACTCAGTTTAAGACTAAGAAAATCTGCGCGTTCCTGACCAGAAAGAGACTCTTCACGAGCACCATAAAATGCACCCACTTTAAAATCAGGGTAAATATCTTTTTTGGCTAAATCGAGCCGTGATTGAGCTGCATGGATGGATTTTCGCCTGGAAGACAATAATGCTCTGTAGTTTTCAGCGTGTTTAAATAATTTTGTTTCTGTTTGTAAGCCTGGTAACTGTTCCGACACATTTTCAGGTATTTTGATTGCGTAATTTGCTGGTTTATTAAGCAGTACATTTAATTGTGCTTTAGTTTTTGCTTTAGCCCCCAGCAATTTAAGCTCATTATCTAAAAGTTTCGATAATTCTAATTGTGCTAATAGAACATCCTGCTGCAAACCTTCACCCACTTCATATTTGGTTCGAGCAATTTTAATGAATTGGCGCAACAGATTCTGGTTGGTGATAATAATATCCAGAGTCCTGTTCAGATAAAATAAGCTCCACCAAGTTTGTTTAACATGGTGTAAAAGGTGAAACCGAGCCTCAGTCACATCATAAATAGCGGCTTCTGCTTGATAAGTTGCTGCCTGTTCACGTAAAGATAATTTACCAGGAAATGGAATAAGCTGAGAAATACCGCCCTGTAATTGGGTCATATTTTCCTGAGCAGTATTAAAGGTATCAACGGGCAGATTCAGGGCATTAAAGCTAATGACAGGATCTGGCAAACTACCCACTTGCGAAGGTATAGCTGCCATCGCCTCAGAGCGGGCTTGAATTTGTGCTAAATCAGGATTATCTTGCAGCGCAATAGTCATTGCTAATTGCAATGTCAATATAGTGGGCTGTTCAGCCTTAACGGTATTAAATAAAACCAGCAGTATAAAAAACAATGTGGTTTTTTCGGGTAAAATCATAAAATCCTCATACACAAGAGAGTAAAGTGCAGTGTATTAGAGGAGTAGACTTATATTTAGGTATAGTTAAATGACAAGCGCTATCCTCTATTTAAAGAATTGATCTTGGAGGTCTAAAACCAGTAGATAAAATGGTGTTATAAGGAGAAATGTAGAGGTAATTTGAGTAATAGGAAGAGATGACCGTCTTAACGACTGGGGTAGCTGAGGTGACACCATAACCACCACAAATATGACCAGCACAGTCGCTACTTGTATTACAGTCCATATCCGCTTGATTATTCTGCAGATTAAGTATTGTTTGATGCGTTAAAGAATTCACGTCATTGATTAACGAGGTAGCAGTCAAGCTTTGACTTTCTGATAAATAAGCAGACATACCCATACCTGAACAATGCCCAAACGCAGAAACAACGGGCGTTATCAGCATCATAATTATTAGTATGAATGGCAGAGCTTGTTTTATCATTGTTGCTTTTATTATGATTGTTGCTTTTATTATTTAAGAGACTAAGTGTTTATCTCATTTCAGAATACACTAAATAACAATTATTACCAATAAAAAGGCTGTTTCACCGTTAAGGGTTGGGTTTTTTAAATGCTTTGATCATTCTTAAGCCTTCCCTTGCTGGGGAGGGAACCATGAGGTTAACATTTTCTTTTACAGATAAGACCATAAAAGAGCTTTAACAGCGTGGAATATATTTAATTTTGTACTGAGGTGAAATGTTTTTTTAGATTGCTAAGTGTAACAAATGCCGCATTTGTCACCCCTTGATTAGCTAATAAGGCGGGAATCGCCCCGGCAGGGTCGCCATGCATTTGATAGGTAATATGAATTACAGGTGGGGTGTCTACCTTGAATTGCCAAAAACCATCAGAATAACGCATTTGCACAGTATCATCTTCTGTGGGTAATTGTGCTAATATTTGTTGGGATAATTGCTTTCTTTCAATATTTTTCAATTGCAGTTTATAGATATTATTATGTTGATCATAATGCATCTGTGATTGCATAACGGTATAGCGATCACTTAAAGGCCACGGCAGGTTACTGAGTTTATAAATATAGCCATTACTCATATTTAGCATCTTTATACACCTGTATTGCCAGTCTGGACAGCGGTCTGCATTATTGATAAATGTTAACAGTGCATCCAGATTAGCCCCTACATCCATTTCCCCCCTGAATTCTTTATAGTCCGAATTGGCAAGGATGCGTGTATAAACCCTTATTCCGTTTTCATCTTTGACTAATTGCCAGTTTTGAGTTTTTTCCTGAGCGCTTAAATGAGAAGCCGAGGTAAAAAATATGAATAATAAAAGCAGAGGTAATTTTAAAAACATGATCTATCTTATCCTGCAATAAGCCAGTTATTTTCTATGTGTGGATTTGGGGTAACTACTCACCCATTTAAAAGGAAGATGCAGATTGTTGATTTATCAGGCTTGTGCAACAAGGATGTTGCA
>JAGLUC010000449.1 GCA_023134955.1 Methylococcales bacterium
ATTTTGATGGGGCCGCTTCAATATAAGCAACAACTGTATGTGTTGTACCTAAATCAATTCCAACTAAATATTTTGCTGATTTGTTTTTCAACTATTCTTTCCACAATTCTGAATTTTGTAGCCTTGATGCAACGCAGTGTAATCAAGGTTTTTGGCTTTAATGTTTTGATTCCTTGATTCAGCGTTACTGTATCAAGGCTATATTACCGACCACACCACTGATTTTCACATGGAATACCATCACCATCTCCATCCATTTTAGTACCAGGACAATTATTTTGATAAAAGGTTGCTTCCTCGCACGAAGTCATTTGTGAACAATGTGTTTTTCCATTACATTCGTATTTTTCCCTGTAATCACCACTCATATCTTGAATTTGTGATTCTATTTCAGGTGGTAAAATTTCTTCTTTATAAATATCACTAATAGGAACTATTTCAGGTGATGAAATTACTTGATGACTCTTGAATTTTTTATATCCTTCAAAACCAACTATAACGATTATGATGACAAAAATTATTTGAACAAACCAATTGTCCTTTTTATAAGCATCTCTGTTATTTTTTCTCTCCTTTGCCTTTATAGCTGCAACACCTTCAATTCTTGCATTAACAGCTCGGCTTTTACCAGTATTATCCGTATGTATCTGATAAAAAATGACATCACCAACAATAGGCTTTCGGCTCATTCTTTTTAAAGCTGAAATATGAATAAATATATCTCGCTTCCCATTTTCAGGGCTTATAAAACCAAATCCTTTATTCTCATTCCAGCGTATTAATTGCCCTTTATAAATGTCGTTCATTTCAATCATCCATTATGCTTTAGCTTTTGTAGTCTTGATGCAGCACAGTGTAATCAAGGTTTTTGGCTTTAATGTTTTGATTCCTTGATTCAGCGTTGCTGCATCAAGGCTATATTGGGTCGCCAGGAATTTAAGGAAGTGAGACTGAGACTTTAGTTTCGTATTAATCAGGCGAGGCTAAAGCCTCACTTCCAGCTTAAACATTTCAAGCCCTTATTCATCCCCTGCCCTTACATCAAATTCAATTTTCCAACGATGATCATCTAATTGCGATACAGCATGTAATTCCAAAGTACCTACATCGCTAATCGCTGCACTTAAATGCACGGGGATGACTTCGCCTGCTTTATGTCCTTCTTCTGGCAGGGTAATTTCAATTTCGTCTAGTTCTTGTAACTCTTCATCCGTCCAATAATCTAATCGAGTGCCTGCTTTATCTTCTCTGCGAGTATTAGAAGCAAAGAACCTGAACCTGACGGGTTCCCCTATGACTAAACCAAATTCATTTTCAAGTAATTCTTCCTTAGTGCCTTGTTCCATTCCAAAAGGGGCTAAGCATAAAGCTTCAATTTCAGGACGCATTCCTGGCACTGCCAGCATTGAGCTTTCCACCCCGACATAATAACAAGCGGCTGTTCCGCCTTTAATTCTTACACCATTACCCTGGCGTACCCATCCAAAATAGGCTGCACCTTTAGCAACCGCCAAGTCTAAATCGGCACCTTCTAGTAATCTAATTTCTGGTGCTTGCTCAGCAATTAACCACGAATTTAAAATTTTTGTTAATCGTTTGGCTAAAATATCTGCTTTTAATACACCACCATTAAACAAAACCGCTGTTGGATGTAAAAAAGTTGCCTGTTCAGGTAAATTTACATGTTCCAGCTCTTCAGTCGCCGAATGCTGTTTAGTTAAAAAAGCAGCTAAATGACGAGTAATGCCAGCATCTTGAGCATAAGGTAAGCCTTTATGAGTTAAACCTGATCTTGGTCTTGAAATAGGTCTGTCGCTGATTGCAACCTCAGGTAAAAAACCTTCAACTAACACTGAATCAAGCTCATCTCGCGTTAACTCTGTGCGTAAACTACCACCGATTAATGATGAGCCTCGACTAGGGATAACTAATGGCACATTATTAATCGCTGAATCATTAAATAACTTTTCTTTGGCATCTCGACAGGCATGTGTCAATGCTTGTAGCTGCCATGCCTCAAGCCGTTTTCCAGTTTGTTTTTCCATTTTAGCTTTAACGGTATAGGCTAAAGCCAAGTCCATATTATCACCACCCAATAGGATGTGATCACCCACTGCTATACGAGTCAGCTCTAGGTTACCTTCCTGTTCAGTTACCGCAATTAGTGATAAATCAGTCGTTCCACCACCAATATCAACTACCAGAATTACATCACCAACACTTACATGTTCTCGCCAATCACCCTCGCTATTATTAATCCAGCTATAAAATGCTGATTGTGGCTCTTCCAGCAATAAGGCCTGATTAAGCCCTATTGATCTGGCTGCTTCAATGGTTAATTCTCTAGCTGCCGGGTCAAAGGAGGCTGGAACAGTAATGATTAAATCTTGTTGTTCTAATGGTGAGTCAGGGTACTTAGCTTGCCATGCAGACTTTATGTGTTGCAAATAAGCTGTTGTTGCCTGAAACGGTGAAACCCTCGCCACCTCTTCTGGAGCCTCAGCAGGTAAAATAGGCTGCTTACAATTAACCCCAGCATGACACAACCAGCTCTTGGCACTTGCCACTAATCGAATCGGTGTTTTAGAGCCTAAATTTCTTGCAATATCCCCCACCAAATAGTCTGGCTTTGCAGTCCAGGGCAAACTGGTTGAGCCTTCTGAAATTTCAGCCTCATGAGGCAAATACATAAATGAAGGTAATTGTTTTTTATCTTCAACCACGCCTAGTGATGATAATTGGGGTATATCCAATACTTGTTGAAAATCCTGTTCAGACTTAGATGAATCAGAATGGGATGAATCAATATGAGATAAATCAACATAAGACAAAACGCAATGTGTAGTCCCTAAGTCAATCCCTACCGAATATTTTGTTGCTTTTGTAGATTTACTTTGTTCACTCATAATTCAACTTCTGCTGCTGCAATAATTTTGGCATTATGACCTGCTGTTAATTTAGGCAGACGAATGTCCGTTACTTGCCAGCCCTTATGAACCAATATGCCTTTATAAGGCCCTTCCCCAACAACATTACCCGTTAAACGAACCTCTGTTGCATCAAAACCTTCCTTCAGTTTGACATTACTGCCTTCTGTTTCTGTACGCACTGTCTCTAAAGTAAAATATTCATTTATCGCTTTATTACAGCCTTCATGTACTACTCGCGCAGCAACACCCACATCAGCATCACTATATGCGCTGACATCTTCTTTAATAAAATCAATAAAACGTGCTTCTTTTTGTAGCATCCCTAATAATTGCAATGCAGCATCAGAGGTTGCCTGTTTTAATACAACGGGTTCAGGCGCAGGTATTTGTACCATTTTTTCAACTTCAACTATTTTCTCAACAATTTTGATTTCTGGCTCAGCTTGTTTAGCTTTCTTTTTGAATCCAGGTTTGATCAAGCCTGCTAAAACAATAATGATTAAGGTAATGGCTAAAAAAAGCACCATCGCTATTAAACAGACATGCCATAAATCAAGGGTGGCGGGTATTAAAGACAAGTTGATGGGGTAAATGTTATTTATAATTTCAATCATTTCAAAAAGCTACCGTTTATTTAAATGCTTTTAAAACCAATCCTAAAATATTCATACCTAAGCCGTCATTCCTGCATTCTCTTAGAAGGAATTCGTAGCATATATAATTCCCGATTAAAAACTTCGGGAATGACGATTTCAGAAGGATTACTTTTTAGTGGTTAGAGAAATACTACTGTCCAGCCCTAAGAGCTGCTTGAGCAAACATCAGTTGCTTTAATACTCTGCGGGTAATACTAATACGCATTTTTTTTAAGTGACGGTCAGCAATCACGCCAGGCACTTTGGCATCAAGATAAACTTGACGCATTTTAGCCAGAACCTTTTCACATTGTTTAATAATGGCATCAGTGGCACTTCTAGACTCAATTTTAAGATAGCCTTTTTTCTGCATTTCATCTGTCACACATTTCTTGTATTGGTACTGTGATTGCTGGATTTTTTTAATGGTATCATCTGTTAATGTTGTTGTATGCCATTCATTTTTAGGGTCATTTGCTAATGCCAGACTTGAAATGGTTAATAAGACTAAAAATAAAACGTGTTTCATAATACTTTCCACATGAGATTGGTTTGATTAATTTTACGCGAACTGAAAAAGGATTTCTTAAAATATAAATTCAATTCTCGTTTCCATCCTTAGTGTAAAAATACAGTTTGTAACCCTCCTGCATCACGGGATGTGAGAACGTCTGTTTATCAATTTCCATGCAGGGCATCACGGCCATGTTAAGAGCATTAAATAGGATGTGTTGCCGATAGGAAGCGCATCAAACAACTAAAAGATGCGCTTCATTCTTCAGCACATCCTATACTATACTCTTTGCGTTTAAGAATACCCCGTTTTAGGGCATAGATTATTGTGATGGGCTAGGCGTGAAAAGTATATATGCCTGTTAGCTTAATGGCAGTGACGCAGAGCATGGGAGCTATTGCAGTAAATTTGGAGGCTGGGCTTATACTTTTCATGGACATGCAGACACTGACATAGCCTCAATATAGACGACTGACTTAAATATTAGTGTCGGGCAAGCTCCTAGGAAATATACATTTAAATTGGCTGCCTTTACCTGGTTTACTTTTAATCTCAAGCTTGGCATCGTGACGAATAAGTACGTGTTTAACAATGGCTAAACCTAAGCCTGTACCACTGAGTTTTGTTGGTCTTTTTATATCGATACGGTAAAAACGTTCGGTGATTCTGGGTATTTCACTCATAGAAATACCTTCTCCCTGATCAGTGACTTCAAATATATTTTGATCTTTGACTGTTTTCCAGGAAACAGTCACCGGCTTATCCTTAGCTGAATACTTTAATGCGTTAATAATTAAATTAGTAAAGGCACTGTGTAAGTCTTGTTCTTCACCCATAATACGAATAGAGGATTCCAGGTTTAGTTTTATACGCGCCTGGTTTTTTTCTATGGCTTGGGTTTCAGAACAAATCTTTTTGATTAGCTGATTTATATCAACGCACTCGGTTTTTTTCTTTTTAGTCTCTAAACGGGCGAGTAGTAACAAATCATCGACAAGATATTGCATACGGTCTGTTTGAGCCTGCATTTTGTCTAATGAATGTCGCTGTATGGCGGAGGGATTATCATCCAGATCCTGCAAGGTTTCGATATAACCTTTTAAAACGGTTAACGGGGTTCTTAGTTCATGAGAGATATTATCAACAAAGTTCTTGCGCATGGCTTCCATGTTTTTTTGTTGAGTCACATCATGGGCAATAATAAGACGTTGTTTTACTCCATAGCTAACCATTCTAAACTGCAAAATGAGATTGTTATCAACAGGGGAAGGAAGAGTGAGTATGGCTGACTCATTTTTGGCTTTTAAAAATTTAATAAATTCAGGTGTTCTGATAAGGTTGTCGATACGCTGACCTTTATCTGATTTCTTAATCCCTAAAACTAATTTGGTTAATTTATTAGTCCACTCTATTTCGTCATTGTTACCTAAAACAATGGCAGCATCAGGTAACACATCAGTTGACTGACGAAATTGCTCAATAATCTTGGCTAGCTTTTTTTTACGTTGCTTATCTTGTTGTTTGATGCGGTAGAAATGGTAATAAATATCACTCCAAATACCGAAGCCCGTAGGTATTTTACCGATAGCACGACGACTTAACCAACGCTCAAGTTGTGTCAGTAATATGGCTTGCCGGATAATAATGAAGCTAAAAATTAAAACCAATAGATGTAAAAAGTGCCCAATAAAATGGCTGATGATTGCTGCAATAACTATGAATAGTATTAAAAAAGCAAGTTCTTTACGCCAAAGCCATATCATTATTGTATTACTCTACTTCTGAAAAACGATAACCAAAGCCTCGCACGGTCTGGATTAATTCATCAGATTGATGTTGTTTAAGAATTTTTCGTAAGCGTCTGATATGTACATCAACAGTTCGCTCTTCAATATAAGCACTACGCCCCCAGACCTGGTCTAATAATTGTGATCTACTGTAAACCTTATCTTTATGAGTCATAAAAAAATGCAGTAGTTTGAATTCAGTTGGACTTACTGTAATGTTTTTATTGGCAATGCTGATTCTATGCTTGCCTAAATCAAGGGTAATATTATGGGCGGTTAAAACTTCATCTTCGATATTTTTTCCGCTACGTCTTAACACCGCTTTAATTCTGGCAATTAATTCTTTCGGTGAAAAGGGTTTGGTGACATAATCGTCCGCGCCAATTTCAAGACCTCTAACCTTATCTTCCTCTTCACCTCGTGCCGTTAATAAAATGATGGGAATAGTTTTAAAAAAATCATCTTTTTTTAGCCGCATGGCAAATTCAACGCCTGATATACCTGGAAGCATCCAGTCAAGTAAAATTAAATCAGGTTGTTTTTTATCAGCCAGTAAATGTTGTGCTTGTTCGGCACTGGCAACAGCCATAACAGATAAGTTGGCTTGTTCCAGTACCATCACTAGCATTTCTCTGATAGCATCTTCATCTTCAACAACAAGTATATTTAATAGAGTCATTTTTAATTTTGCTGGCAAGTTCATCTTCAGTTAAATGTCTGACATCATAACCTTTAACAATATTGAAATCAATGGGGTCAGACTCGATTGATTAGAGCCAGCAGAACTAAGGTGTCACCCCCTATAAGATAAATATACAATAAAAACATAGCGTTACAGCCTAAACCAGATAAAAACAAAATCAATCGAGTCTGACCTCGTTAATTGCAAATCGTTTGTTGGGGGTTGTGGAGAGAAACAAAATCACGAGTAGTAGCGCGGATGATTGCCACGGAATTTAAAGAGAAGAGAAAACCAATAGAACCAATATGTTCAGACTCAATTGAAAATTAAATCAAATGAGTTTTCTTAAGTTTTAATCATTTTCCCAATAGTTAGGCTGATATTTTAGATTAAAAGCAAAAGAAAATTAGTTTCAATCGAGCCTGGCTCCATTGATGCTTTATTGACTGAAATTTTTCAGATTATTGATGGCAAGGTGGGGTATTCTTGAGTGGGAAGAGTATATATCACAAAATGTATTGCAACTACACTTACGATGTATTAATATTTAATACACTTAAACATGCTAGGGAAATACTTATGGCAAGAAATACATCTGTTACCCTTGGCTCTCATTTTGATGAATTTGTTAATGAAAAAATATTACAAGGACGTTTTCAGTCTACCAGCGAAGTAGTACGGGCTGGTCTGCGTAAGCTGGAAGAAGATGAATTAAAACTACAGGCTCTTAAAGCAAAGCTCCAGGCAGGAGAAAATAGTCCAGCAGTAGAAAATTTTGATAGTAAAATTTTTCTCTCTAATTTACATAAAAAATATGTCAAATGACTCCAAACTATTCATTAAGGGCGTTAGCTCAAGTCGATTTGGAGAGAATATGGCTTTATACTTATGAACAATGGGGTGTTGAGCAAGCAGATAACTATCTGAATTTACTGTTTTCTCGATTTACATGGATTGCTAAAAATCCTTTAATCGGAAAAAAACGTGATGACATTAAAGCAGGATATTATTATTTTCCTGAAGGAATGCATCTGGTTTTTTATACTCTGACTAAAAATGGTATAGATATTATCGGTATTCCACATCAGAGTATGGATGTCATTAATCATATAAACAGCCCGTTGGGTTGAGTAACGAAGCCCAACATATTATCGTAATGCCTAAATGTTGGGGTTCTTGTTATCACCCCAACCTACTAATAATCGTCCCAAAAGTTCTGGCAGGGTATTTTGACACTGTTTT
>JAGLUC010000045.1 GCA_023134955.1 Methylococcales bacterium
TAAGCGACATAAAAATAAATATCTTTGATATCTTGTTCTGCATCTTCCAGTATATAAACTTGGTAGCTCATTATTCTGATTCAGCGATGCTTTTTCTTATATCTGCAAATGCTGTTTTAATCGGTTTACTTTTACCTTCTTTTTTTGATTTTGAACTCATGGCTAAGATTTTTAATAAAGCAATGCTGTCTTGAGTCGCTTCATAGCTGGCAATATCTTGTAATACTGCTTTTGCTTCACCATTTTGAGTGACTATCACAGGTTGATGTGTTGCTTCTAGCTCAGTGAGAATCATATTGGCATCATTTTTCAGATAGCTCATTGGTTTTACTGCTTGGCTTAATTTCATTGGCTTTCCTTTATTTCTATTATTGATCTATATATTAACGAAGATTAAAAGGTTTCATCTGTATTTCTTAAGCTTTTAGCAATTATCGATAACGGTAAAAACATATTTTCTAACTGTTCTGGTAAGCCTATAAAACCAAATTGATGATAATAGGCTTTTGCATGTTGATGTTTTGCATCGACAAACAGCCCTGCTATACCCATAGCATTAGAAACAATCAACGTTTTTTGCATGGCATCAATTAATAAAGTTTCACCATAACCTTTTCTTTGTTGATCAACAGAAACAGCTAATTTAGCCAGTTTGGCAGCAGGAATCCTTCGAGGGTATTTCTTTTTCCACTGATGAGGGATGTCATCAGCTAATACTTCACAAACTACCAGCGTCATATAAGCAATAATCTCTGCGGAGTTGCCTTCATCAATTAATACAAAGGTTTTAGACAGCCTTTTATCCATATGTTGCCGAGCTGTTTTTTGTAAAAAATAATTTAACGCCTGATCACCACAATCAAACCCAGTTCTATTATATGCTTTAGTCAGAGGTTCAATGTTTAAAGCTGAACTCACTGGATATTCGCTTTATAGTTTTTAACTGCCTTAATTAATTTAGTATTTGGCTCTGGTGGGTTTTCCAGTACATCAAAAAAGAGCTGAGCATCTTTATTACTTAGATGAATTAATTTATCTTTTTCAATAATGTTTTCAGCTTTTTCAAGTGCTGATTGCACTAAAAACTGATTGAGTGTTGCCCCTGTTAAATCAGCAGCAGCTATTAATGTTTGTTTGATTTGCTCGCTTACTCTGGCGGTAATGCGTTCATTATTGACTGCGGGCATGATACCTCTCCTTTAATGGTGACATATTGACACCCTAGGTAAATTATTGCGGATTGTCAACTATTTGTCGAAACCTTGTCTGAAATAGGTTCTATTTCTTTTAAATCAAATGCTCTCCACGAATCAATAAGGCTATTGAATTCACCTTTCAACCAAAGATATTTTTCTCTAATGTGCTCCTCATCATCAAATTTCTCTAGATTTTCAATAATTTGATGACGTACAACTAGAAGGTAATGATCCCACTGCCCACAATATGGAGGAAATAGAAACCAAGTCCAATATCTTTGATAATACATACCATTATTATCTTTACCAAAAAATGCAGGTGCTAACGGCATTTTTCCATCAGTTAAATCAAAAAAACCTAGAATATCAGGGTCAATAATTACTCGGGGGTATATGGCTTCATCTTTTTCTAACTCATAAGCTCTAATATAAGATGCCCCAAAAAGCACTTTATCTCAGTGAAATAGTTTACCTTTTGTTATAGCACCTCTACAAAATACTCCATCGTAAGCTAAATCCGCTGTAATCTATAGTTTCTAGTCGCATAGCAACAAACATGGCCTGTTCATCATCACTTAAATGTTTTATTTGATGACACCGCCCGTTAGCCTTTCCAAAAGGCGGTGGGTTTGGGCTAAATATGCCCGCAGCATTGAGAATATTTCATAAGAACAAAGACATATTCGCCTTTATACAGTATCAAAGTAAAAATAAAAAAAATTGCTGAAAAATCTGAAGCTTCTCCTTATTGGTTAATTAGATTGCCTTCTATACCCAACGATAAGAATTGACTCCATGTAAGTAAATTATTACTTTTTTATCATAATCAGTCATACCAGATTTTTTTATACCTAATATCAGTACAACACTAAAAAAATGCTACTGATTTACTATCCTCTGCAAACTATCCTGCCATGAAGCTTTAAAAGCACCATCATTGGCAAATAATTTATACAACTCTAGCTCATCTTTTCGGCGGTGTAACATAACCTCTTTCAATATTTTTTCAAAAGCCAAGGCTCGGTTATGAGGGTCTGCATTATTTTGGTATTTAGACTTAAAGTCAGGGTGCGCTTTTAAACTATTAGCAATATTTACAAATTTAACTCTCTGCTCTTCAGGGGTTGCACTCCACCCCTGAAACCATCGCTCATTAAAGTTACGGATAATCTCATCAAGCGGGTCAGTTTCTTCCTCTCCATGTTTACCACGCGGGTTAGGGTTTTGTGGATCTACCTCTGTTTCAGAATCATCTAAACCAATAGACTGATTAAGTTTTACTCGCTCCAGCCCATAAGAGCTTAGATCAACAGACTCAAGAAGTTCATCCAATAAATCAGCATCAGGGTCTTCTATTTCAAGCTTAGGAATTAAAAATTTTAGAAACCAGAATAGTTTTTCCCAAACCACGATTTCATAAGGCATGATAGAAGCCATTTGCCCATAGATTTTGACAAATTGCTTAGCCTTAATTTTAAAGTCGATTTTGTCACTATTTTCCAGATCAAGCTCTGCATTAAAGCGATCAGCAGCAACATCAATAATTGGGCTGAGTGCTTGTGCATCATCTCCATCAAAGTAACGCCTTACAAAAACCTCAACTTCAGACCACTCATACACGCCAATTTCATCAAGGGCATCTTTAAGCTCATGCAGTACGTTAATATCGGTAGCTTCTGACAAGGAAGTTGCCGTATAGAATGGATCAAAAGAGGTTTTAATATCATCAACACTATTAAAAAAATCTAATACAAACAAGTCTTCCGTTTTCTTTGCCAACTTAGGAGCTGACCGATTTAACCTAGATAACGCTTGTACAGCTAAAACATCTTGAAGCTTCTTATCAACATACATGCTGGATAATTTTGGCTGATCGAAACCAGTCAAGTACTTGTTTGCAACAATGAGTAAACGATTTTCATCCTCGTTAACACCTTTCGGTTTTACTTTACCAATATAATTTTTATCAAACATTTCAGCCGTATTGTTATCTGCAAAACCATTGATATCAGCCTCAGTATACTCAACACCATCAACCACTTTCTTATCTGAGAAAGCAATCAACACCTTAAAGGGATTTCCCTGTTGCTCAAGAATCTGATTAATTGCTTTGTAATAACGTATCGCTGTTTCAATGTTTTGCGTAACCACCATCCCTTTCGCTTTGCCCTTTAACTTCTTGGCATTAACGATCTGAGGGATAAAGTGATCCATCATAATCTCAGCTTTAGTATTAATCGTTTGCTGACTACGTTCAACATAAGCTCGTAATTTCTTCTGAGCTTTTTTACTGTCAAACTGAGGGTTTTCTGCAATCGACTTCTCTATCTCATAATAAGACTTATAAGTGGTGTAATTTGCCAATACATCAAGAATAAAGCCTTCTTCTATCGCCTGTTTCATCGAATATAAATGAAAAGGGATAAAGCTACCATCAGCTTGCTTATTACCAAACTTTTCCAGTGTGGTGTTTTTAGGTGTTGCAGTAAAGGCAAAGTAAGAAGCATTACCACGCATTTTACGTGAACGCATGGCTTCTAAT
Organism: Methylococcales bacterium; assembly: GCA_023134955.1. Classification (GTDB taxonomy): domain Bacteria; phylum Pseudomonadota; class Gammaproteobacteria; order Methylococcales; family Methylomonadaceae; genus QPIN01. The sequence continues at coordinate 3,739 of JAGLUC010000045.1, forward strand.
ATTTTGTCTTGTGAATCATCCTCTTCATCATCTTTACCCATCGCCTTATTCATATTGTCATGTGCAGAACCACTTTGCGAACTGTGTGCTTCATCAATAATCACTGCAAAGCGCTTATCACTTAAATCACTGATGCCATCTATGATAAAGGGAAATTTCTGAATAGTGGTAATGATGATCTTCTTACCACTTTCCAGTGCCGTTTTTAGTTCAGATGATTTATGGGCAGGGGCAACAATATTCTTTACTTCTGAAAAGTCCTTAATATTTTCACGTAACTGTTTATCCAGCAATCGTCGGTCTGTTACCACAATCACTGAATCAAATAGTGGTTGATCAAGTTGTTTAGCACCTGGAATATCAATTGAAACAGGATAAGCATCAATCAACTGATAAGCTGCCCATGCAATAGAATTACTTTTACCAGACCCGGCTGAATGTTGAATTAAATACGTTTGGCCTACACCTTTAGTTTCAACATCATTAATTAAACTGCGTACAACATTCAATTGATGGTAACGGGGGAAGAATAAGGTGCGTTTATTTATGGGATCTTTACTACTTCCATCCAGCAAAACAAAATGCTGCACAATATTAGCTAAACTCTCTTTACTGAAAATTTCTTGCCACAAATACGCTGTTTTATGTCCACTGGGATTAACGGGATTACCTTTGCCATGATGATGTCCTTTATTAAAGGGTAAAAAGAACGTACCTTTACCTGCTAACTTTGTGGTCATATACACTTCATCGGTATCAACTGCCATATGTACTAGACAACGCCCAAAGTTTAATAAAGGCTGCGTAATATCACGATCTTCACGATACTGTTTTTGGCCATGATAACGTGCCGTTTGCCCTGTCCATGCATTTTTAAGTTCTAGCGTTATCAAAGCGATGCCGTTAATAAACAGCACCATATCAATTTCTTGCAGCGGATTAGACACAGAATAGCGTATTTGGCGGGTACAACTAAATATATTGCAGGCAAAGTTCTTTTGTACACTTTCACTGCTGCTGGCTAAAGGCGCAGGGTACATTAGAGTCAAGTGTGCATCAGCAACACTTAAGCCTTTTTTTAACAGATAGATAATACCGTATTTCTTGATCATTCGATCAAAGCGTTCAAGGGTTTTACGCTGCCAGTCATTAGGGTTATTAGCTTTTAACTTATCCAGCTCTTCTGCTTGTGTTTGCTTAAGAAATGACCAAAAATGATGGGTATCAATCGCATATTGGGCATTAAAATCAGATGCATGTCCTATTTGATACAAAGCTGTATCTAAAATTACAGGCTTCTCACTAACAGAATTTTTCAGCTCTTCCAAACAAGTGCCTGTTAAATGCTTTTCTATTGCTGATTCTAAAGCTTGTTCATTTGTTTGGCTGACCATAGTCAATTAGTTCCTATTTTTATAATCTGCTTATAAAACAAAGTAGGTTGGGCTGCCGTCTTTTTGGCAACCCAACATTAACCTCATTCAAACCCAACACCATCCAATAAAACAATGGGGTTACTACCCCAATCAGGACTAATAATTTCATCACGAATATACCGATGGATACTACTGTATTGCCAATCGACAGGCACAAGCACCTTGCCATGCTTGACTGGGTTGTAATGAATATAATCCACATGTCGATTAAAATCTTTTTCATCTCGCAGTCGATGTTCCCAGAAACGCCGTTGCCAAATCGCCTGCTCTTGTTTTCGTTGGCGACTACCAAAAACTTTAGGGCGTTGATTTTGTGGGATTGTTAAAGTAAATGCACGCTTAATATTACGCCATCGAATAGAATAATCTGCATCATTCAGTGGTAATGTCCAGATGGCATGAATATGATCAGGCATAATAACAATCGCATCAATGTAAAAAGGGCGGCGTGCCATTTCTTCAGAAAACGCCTTGCGTAAATTAGCAACCTTTTCAGGTTGGTTAAATAAAGGTATTCGGCAAAAGGTGACCAGCGTAAAAAAATAACTTGCGCCTTGGGTGTAATCACGTCGATACTGCATTTTTTAATACCTATTGCTTATAAATCAATGTAGATTGGGCTGCTGTCTTTTGGGCAACCCAACATTAACCATAGATGTAACCACGCCAATATTGCATTTTTTAATGCCCATTGTTTATAAATGTTGGGTTACGAAAAGCATGTAACCCAACCTACGTTGCTATTACACTTCGTTTCATACGGGCTACTTCTATTGCAATAATTTTTTAAAATACTTATTTGACAGTATTACATTATTTTAGCCATAATTAGCTCGCTCACCTACCAGTGCGTAGAAAGAGGTGACCGCTATCGCCCGGTCCACAATAGGCGACCATTTTTTAAACGCCGTTAAAGTCATTCGTAGCGCTTAAGTTCCGAGCTAATCTTCTGTGACTATTGCCCTCATTCCTCTCTTAATCAAATGAAGAGCATAGAGCAACTATTTGTTTCATATCATTTTTTTTAATTTAAGGCTTAAAACCTTGTCATTCAGTCAAATGAAAACAAGCTATGCCCAAAACGGCACATAACGATAAAATTTTCGGTTAGCTTTTGGGTCATATAGTCTGATTAATCCAGCATCGATGGTTTGCTTTATAAGTCGGCTAACAACAGCACTGCTCCCCTCATTAATACTAAGCCTTTCTCTTAACGATGTATTATTCATCGGCTCCTTATTAACGTATTTTAAGCAACAATGCTGATAACAGGCTCTTATCCTATCCTCTACATCCATATCTTTATAGTCTTTATGAGAGAACAATATCACCCGTGTATGTTGCTCGGTTTGTTCAAAAATAGGGGCAGGTAATTGATAAACTTCTGTTTCAGTGATCACTTTAACAATTCCACTACCTCGTTCCTCACAAATACCGATACGGCGCATAAAAGAAGC
>JAGLUC010000450.1 GCA_023134955.1 Methylococcales bacterium
CTATTACGTAAACTTCATACGGGCTGATTTTTCATTACTGTGAAAACTTTTGGAACGATTAATAGTATAAAAACTTACTTTATTTTCTGTCAGATTTAACCATAGAAATCTTCATTAAAAAGTTGCTGTATCTTTTCAATCTCTTCAATATTGTCAAAAAATGCATTAACACATTCCTTATCAAGCTTTTTACCCGCCAATTGATTTAATAGTTTAAATGCAGCCTCATTAGTCCAGGCTTCTTTGTAGGGACGCTTGCTGGTCAGAGCATCGAATATATCGGCTACAGCAACAATTCGAGCTTCGAGAGGAATCTCATCCCCCTTTTTTCCATAAGGATACCCTGTACCATTAACCGCCTCATGATGAAATTCGGCAATATTCCTCAACATATTGGCATGATAAATACCATCCAATCCAAAATTATTCAGAATATCATCAATAATTCCCCTGCCTTTAAAAGTATGAGTTTTCATGATTTCCATTTCCTCACTATCAAGTTTACCTGGCTTCATCAAAATATCATCAGGAATACAAATTTTGCCAATATCGTGTAATGGAGAAAACATAAAGATGCGCTCGATATAATCATCTTTAATATCATGTTTTTTGGCTAAAGCACTGGCAATCAACCGACTATAACGAGACATTCGGTCAACATGAGATCCAGTTTCAGGGTCTCGTAAATGGGCTATTTTTCCAGTCGTCTTTAATGCTGCTGTCAAAATTTGAACATTAGAAATATCTTTAATGATCATCAAAGATAGCATATGACCAAAAACATCAATCTGGCTGAGTGTTTTTTCGTTAAATACATTAGTTTCAAATGAATTAAAAAAAAGAAACCCAAAAAATTCGCTATCATTAAACATCGGCATGGTATAACTGGCAAGGTATCCGGTTCGACCTATACGTTGAGTATGTTCGTTAGTACCTTTGTTAAAAGTTAATAAATTATTAATAACACGGGGCAAACCTTTATCCAGAATTTCTTTGAGTGATGGTGCATCATCAATTAGTGTCTGATAGTTTTGTAGTGGATTTTTATTTTCACTACTGTGAACAAAAGTCTTTAAAACTCGAGTTTCCGAATCATAAATTGCAACCGCAATGCGAGCAATAAATGGAAGGTTCTTTTTAATTACCTGATGAGCAGTTAGCAGTTTTTCTTTTAGTGGGATAGATTTATTTAGATCTTCTAGTGTATCAATATGATTAAACATATAGCTTTCTTTGACTATTTTAAAGTAATCTCAAACTAAACTTTAGTTGAAAAAAACCTCTATGTCTATATTAATACAATTGACTATTAATCGTTCTAAAAGTATAGGCAGTAATAAAAAAGTAGCCCGTATGAAGTTTACCTAATACGGGGAAACCGATGACTCGAAACCCCGTATAACACTTCGTTTCATACGGGCTACAATATGTGTTAATAAAGAGTGTCGAAATACCCTGCCAGAACTCTGAGCCGATTAATACCTTCTAGGTGAGGTGATAACTTTAGCATGAAAAATAAGGGTATAAAAACCAAAAATTTAAACTTTGTTACTTAAACGGTATTTCATTATCATTAAGCTAAGCTTTTTTAGCATTGATGTAACGCCATGAAATCAAGCTCTTTAGCCTTCAATTCCTTGATCCTGCTTTGCTGCATCAAGGAATTGAAGGCTACATTAATTTTATCTTGCCATCAAACTCAATTTGTCGGAATACTAACATTATGTTTCATAATATAAATTATCATGCTTAATTTTATCTGGATTTTCTTCTTTATTGCGGCGTTTATTACTGCCCTGTTCAAGTTATTTGTATTAGGGGATCAGCAAATATTTGCCCAAATAATGACGGCAATGTTTAGTTTATCTACAACAGCATTTGAAATTTCATTGGGCTTAACTGGTGTACTTGCTTTATGGCTAGGCATTATGCGCATTGGTGAACGTAGCGGTTTTATTCAATTATTAACCCGTGCATTAACCCCCCTTTTTAGCCGCCTAATGCCAGATGTGCCTAAAGACCACCCTGCCCTGGCTGCCATGGTAATGAACATCTCTGCTAATGCTTTAGGGCTTGATAATGCAGCGACTCCTTTAGGCATTAAAGCTATGAAGGAGCTGCAAACATTAAATCCAAATCCAGATACAGCCAGTAATGCCCAAATCCTGTTTTTAGTAATTAACACTTCGGCTGTCACTTTATTTCCCATCACTATTTTTACTTATCGGGCTCAGATGGGTGCGATTAATCCTACCGATGTTTTTATTCCTATTTTAATTGCGACTTACTTATCGACAATGATGGGATTATTGGCTGTTTCTCTGGTACAGAAAATAAATTTATTCGATAAAATCATCTTTTCATATTTAGCTGGTTTTACACTATTTATCGTAGCTATTCTTTATTATTTTACTCAATTAAGCCAGGCTGAAATGCTGTTACAGTCTGCACTTATCAGTAATGTAATACTTTTTTCTTTGGTGATTTGTTTTATTGCCTCAGCTACCTATCAAAGAATTAATGCTTATGATGCATTTGTAGAAGGTGCAAAAGAAGGCTTTCAAACTGCCATTACCATTATTCCGTATTTAGTAGCCATGCTGGTGGCAATTGGTGTGTTTAGAGCCAGTGGTGCTTTAGATTTAATCGTTGATTTAATTCGTACCCTAGTAGAAATCGCCGGACTTGACACTAGATTCATTGATGCATTACCCACAGCTTTAATGAAGCCTTTTAGTGGCAGTGGTGCCAGAGCCATGATGGTTGATACCATGCAAGTTTATGGAGCAGATTCCTTTGCAGGTCGCTTATCTTCAATTGTACAGGGCAGTACTGAAACCACTTTTTATGTATTAGCTGTTTATTTTGGCTCAGTCGGTATTAAAAACATTCGTCATGCTGCTGCTTGTGGCATAATTGCTGACTTTTTTGGCATTGTTGCCGCTATTTTTATTGCATATTGGTTTTTCGGTTAATGTTAGTTTATCTCAAAACACTGGGTTGTCGTCTTAATGAGGCAGAATTAGAAACATGGGCACAGGCCTTTCAAAAAGCAGGTCATCAAATTACAAGGGAGCTTGATAATGCACATATTGTGATTATCAACTCTTGCGCGGTTACTGCCGATGCATCCAGAAAATCACGTCAATTGATTCGTAAGATTCATAGAGGAAATCCCCAGGCTAAATTAGTGATTAGTGGTTGTTATGTTACTTTAAACGAGGATGAGGCGGCTCAACTTTTAGGTGTTGATCTGGTGGTTAGCAATAAAGATAAAAACCAGTTAGTTAAACAAACATTATCATTACTCAATTTAGAATCAATGCCTGCCATGGCTACTGAGCCAGGTGAAACATCCCTTTTTAGTCGTGGTAGACAACGTGCTTTCGTTAAGGTACAAGATGGCTGTCGTTATCGCTGTACTTTTTGTATTGTAACCGTTGCCAGAGGAGAGGAAGCAAGTCGAGCTTTACAAGACATTATTGATGAAATTAATTCTTTACATCTGCAAGGGATTAATGAAGTCATTCTTACAGGAGTACATTTGGGTGGTTATGGTGGTGAAATTAAAAGTGATTTAAGCACATTAATTGAAACTATTTTAAATCAAACAAACATTCCCAGATTACGATTAGGTTCTTTAGAACCATGGGAATTACCTGATGGATTCTTTAGTTTATTTAAAAACCCAAGACTCATGCCACACCTGCATTTACCTTTACAAAGTGGATCTGATTCTGTATTACGCAGAATGGCAAGACGATGTAAAACCGACGAATTTGCCAACATTGTTAAACAAGCCCGTGAGCAAATTCCTCACTTTAACGTAACAACCGATATTATTGTAGGATTTCCAGGTGAAACTGAGCAAGAATGGAATGACAGTTTTGAATTTATTAAGAAAATTGGCTTTGGACACATCCATATTTTCACCTACTCCAGCCGAGAAGGTACAAAAGCAGCAACTTTACCTAACCCTGTCAATAACAAGTTAAAAAAGCAACGTAGTAAACAACTACATGTTTTGGCAGAAGAAATGAAACAGGCATTTGTAACAAAAAACTTTAAGCAGACATTTCCTGTGTTATGGGAAGGACATAAACAGCCTGTTGATAATGAAAAACAAATGGTTTTTGGTTACACCCCCAACTATTTACAAGTTGCCTGTGAAATACCTACATCTGAGACTATTGAAAACAAAATAATTGAAACAACGCTAGTTTCAATAGCTGATGAACGGATTAAAGGGCGACTGGAAATATAAATACCAAAATGAAACTCTATTAAGCCAGTAATCTGGCAACTTTGCTTGAATGAGGATGAAAAGAGACTTTTCCATCACCGCCAATTTTGCCATTAGAAATCCATAACCAATTCTAGAACTAGTGCTTCGACACTAGTGCACAAAGAAACGCACACTGGTCAAGTACGCTGATTATATTTAATGGCAATTAGTTATAGTGCTATCTAAGGATTGTAAATCGTTGTATTTATTTCTTAGTTCTTGTTCTACAGTATAGGCGTTAAGAGATTTTACAATTTCTTGCCCAAGAGCAAGTGCTAAATTAATTGGAACGGCATTTCCTATCTGTTTATAAATCTGATTCATACTGCCTTCAAATGTCCAATTATCTGGAAATGTTTGAATTCTTGCATACTCCATTGCGGTGTTTTTTAATATAATTTTCGAATTCAAATAGAGACAAAGGTTTACTGAAATAATACCCTTGGGCAAAACGGCATTGTTGATATAATAAATCTAATTGCTTTTTATTTTCTACGCAGGTTGCAATGACCTTTATTCCTAATTTGTTTGCCAAAAAAACAATAGTTTCCACCAAGATAGCATTGGTTGGTTTTTCGATCATATTATGGATATAAGAACGGTCTATTTTTATAACATCTACTGGAAACTTCTCTAGATAACTTAATGATGAGTAACCTGTACCAAAACTATCTAAAGAGATCTGAATACCAGCCTGTTTTAATTTTTCTATGCTTTTTAAGTAATCGGTTTTTTCTTCAATAAATATTTTTTCGGAAATTTCAAAAGTAAGATTACTGGGAGATATTTGTTTTTTTTTAAGGATATTCAACCATTCAATATGGCATTCTGACAAACTGTACTGGGCAACAGATTGATTTAGTGAGATTTGTAGAGGAGGAAAGCCTAAAGTAGACCAACGTTGAATGTTGTTTGCAACCTCTTCTATAACCCAATTACCAATCTTTTGAATTAACCCCGTTTCTTCAGCAATCGGAATGAAATCTTTTAAAGGGACATAACCTATTTGAGGATGTTTCCATCGTAACAAAGTTTCAGCACTGACTACCTTGTTAGTAATGATATCTATTATAGGTTGATAATGTAGAGTAAATTCATGATTAAGTATAGCTAAGCGCATATCTTCAATCAGTTTCAAACGTTTTTCAGTTTTTTGTTGCAGCGCTTGTGTAAAATAATAATAGCTGTTGTCATCACCTTTGTTTTTAGCAATATACATCGCACTATCCGCATTTTTCTGTAGCGTATCTATTTCATTTCCATCATCGGGAAAAATTGTGATGCCAATGCTTCCAGAAATATAAATTTCTTGTTGGTCAATAAAGATGGCTTTTTTAAATGAATTAAAGATCTTACTAGCAATTAATTCAGCATCAGTAATTTTTTCTAGATCAGGGAGAATAATTGAAAATTCATCACCTCCTAATCTAGCAACAGTATCAGTATTTCTAACAGATGCTAGTAACAATTTAGATGTCTCTTGCAGAAGAATATCACCAGCATGATGACCTAAGGTATCATTAATCCATTTAAATTTATTTAAGTCTAAAAGCATCAATGCAAGTTTAGTATTATTCCGTTTTGATAATTTAATAGTAGAGGCTAATCTATCAAGAAACAATGTACGATTTGGTAATTGTGTTAATGGATCATAGTTAGCCTGAAATTCAATTAAATTTTCATAGCACCTCTGTTCGGTAATATCTTTAAATACTGAAATTGATTGCAAAATGTTTCCAGTTGAATCTTTTAAAACATAGCTAGATAGCCAAACAGAAACTGGATGCCCTTTACTATGACAAATTGAAACTTCTCCTTGCCAAAAATTCTCGTTTTTTAATTTAACTGTGATTTTTTTGAACAAAAAATTATTGAACCATTCAGGGTTAAGAGTCTTTAAGCTTTTCTTATATATACCCTGTTCTGTATAACCCGTAATAGTGGTGAATGCATTATTGACTGAGACGATCCTGTTTTGGGAATCAGCGATAAAAACTGCATCGTTTGTATTATCGAAAAAAGCAGATTTTAATTGTAGGAATTCATTTTTAAGGTTTTGAAATGAAATAGCCTGCATCTTTCCGTAAAGTTTCTTTACAATGCCATCACTCCCAACCTTTGTTTTCACTTGAGTGTAAAAAGTTGTCTCTCGGTTATTATCAGATAAAAAACGAAACTGGTACTCAACTGGCTTATGTGACAGTAAACTGATATTGTTTTGCATCTTGACGTAAGCAACATCGTCCTGATGAACTCTGTCCGTGAATTCATCGTAAGATAAAGTAATTTTTATCTTGTTGTGAACATCTGACCAATACACAAGATCACCTGAAAGATAATATTCCCAGTTTGATATATTAGTAGGAAAACATTTTGTCGAATTAACTAGGCTGTTTTTTAGCTTGTTATTTTTTTCTGTTGTATACGAACAGTTTTCAAAAAACCGGGATATGCTTAAATTTATCTGGTCTACATAATTTTGGATTAAATGAGATTTTATTATGTAATCTATACACTCTATTTGCATTGCATTGATCACCTGACTATTGTCGGCATCATTACCTACAACAATAGTTGGTGGTAAAATATTTTGATTTTTTAAAGCTTCTAATAATGGGAAACCATTTGGTTTTGAGAGTGTAAAGTCAATGATTAACAGGTCGTATGCTTGATGGTGCATTTTTGTTACAACTCCATTTTCACTATCCATTGCTGTAACTTGATATCCTACCCATTCAAGTCGCATTTTT
>JAGLUC010000451.1 GCA_023134955.1 Methylococcales bacterium
CGGAGTCAACCAGTACTAGAATTCTTTATTATAATGCTTTTACTGAAGATCTATTTTATTGGGATAATGATTTAGATGATGATATTGAGCGGAAATTAATAATCCAGCCGAACGCCTTCACTAAGTGGGTGCTTGAAGTTCAAGGTAAAGCACAAAATGTTATTGAAAATTTCCAGCACTATACCGATGAAAAACTAACACCTCATTTTAGCCCTGATTTTTCTGAAGTAACATTTTCCTTTGAGCGAGGGAATAATGTGCAGGAGTCAAACATCAAAATTTCCAAGGGCGAGGAAAGTAATTTTATTTGGAGTGTATTTTATTCTCTTATGGAACAAGTTATCTCAGAGTTAAATGTTTCTGAGATTGACGATCGTTCTACTGATGAATTTAACGATTTAGAATACATTTTTATTGACGATCCTGTTAGTTCGTTAGATGAGAACCATTTGATCGAATTGGCGGTACATTTAGCAGATTTAATAAAATATAGTACATCAAAGATTGGTTTTGTAATATCAACTCATAACCCACTTTTTTATAATGTTCTGTTCAATGAACTTAAGTCTAAGGCTTGTTATATGTTAGAGCGCCACGAAGATGGCACGTTTAATCTTAGTGAAAAAAAAGGTGATTCAAATAAAAGTTTTTCCTATCACTTATATATCAAGCAATTGATTGAACAAGCGATTGAGCGCAATGACATTCAAAAATATCATTTTACGTTGTTACGTAACTTGTATGAAAAAACGGCTAATTTTCTTGGTTACCCAAAGTGGTCGGATTTATTAGATTCAGCACCTGGAGATAAACAGGGTTACTTAAAACGTATAATCCAATTTACCAGCCATAGTACATTATCAAATGAAACGGTGGCAGAACCAACCGAACCCGAAAAACAAACTATTAAGTTGTTGCTTAATAACTTGATCGATAATTACGCTTTTTGGCAGCAGGAAGAACAAAATGGTTGATTATACTAAGCCCATTGCAGAATCGAATAACTTTATCATCTTGGATAAATATACCAAGTGCTCACAGGTTAATGAGCCTTATCAAAGTGAATATGATTTAGAGCAAGACTTTATCAACGACTTAAAAAATCAAGGTTATGAGTATCTAAGCGATCTCAATACGCCTGAAAAAATGTTGGCCAATGCTCGCGCACAGTTACAAATTTTAAATAACGTACAGTTTTTAGATGGCGAGTGGCTGCGCTTTGTTGAGCAATATTTAGATAAACCTAGCGATAATAGCCTCGACAAAACCCGTAAAATTCATAATGATTATATTCATGATTTTGTGTTTGATGATGGTCATATCGAAAATATTTATTTGTTGGATAAGATAAACGTCGCACGTAATAAAGTGCAAGTGATTAAACAGTTTGAGCAAAGTGGCACACAGGCTAATCGCTACGATGTAACGATATTGATCAATGGTTTGCCCTTAGTGCAAATCGAGTTAAAGAAACGGGGCGTAGCTATTCGCGAAGCCTTTAATCAAGTACACCGCTATAGCAAAGAAAGTTTTAATACAGATAAATCTTTGTTTAAATATTTGCAGCTTTTTGTCATTTCAAACGGTACCGATAGCCGTTATTTTGCCAACACCACCCAACGTAATAAAAACAGTTTTGATTTCACCATGAATTGGGCGAAGTCTGACAATAACCTAATTAAAGACTTAAAAGATTTCACTGCGACATTTTTTCAAAAAAACACTTTGCTTAACGTACTGATGCATTACTCAGTGTTTGATACGAGTGATACCTTGCTAGTGATGCGCCCCTACCAAATTGCTGCCACTGAACGTATTTTGTGGAAAATAGAAAGTTCCTATATGGCAAAAAATTGGAGCAAGCCCGAAAGTGGTGGTTATATTTGGCATACCACAGGCTCAGGTAAAACCTTAACCAGTTTTAAAGCAGCGCGTTTAGCGACCGAACTAGATTTTATTGATAAGGTGTTTTTTGTGGTTGATCGTAAAGATCTTGATTATCAAACGATGAAAGAATATCAACGTTTTTCACCCGATAGCGTTAATGGTTCAGACAGCACCGCTGGATTAAAACGCAACCTTGCTAAAGAAGACAATAAAATTATTGTTACCACTATTCAAAAATTGAATAATTTAATGAAAACTGAAAACGACCTGAACATTTATAATAAACAGGTCGTATTTATATTTGATGAAGCACATCGCAGCCAATTTGGTGAAGCGCAAAAAAACTTAAAGAAAAAGTTTAAAAAGTATTACCAATTTGGTTTTACCGGTACACCGATTTTTCCGCAGAACGCTTTGGGCGCAGAAACCACAGGAAGTGTGTTTGGTCGCGAGTTACATTCTTATGTGATTACCGATGCCATTCGAGATGAAAAAGTATTGAAGTTTAAAGTGGACTACAACGATGTTCGCCCACAGTTTAGTGCAATTGAAACAGAGAAAGATGAGAAGAAACTCACAGCAGCTGAAGAAAAACAAACTTTTTTACACCCCGTGCGTATAAGTGAAATTTCACAGTACATCTTAAACAACTTCAGACAAAAAACCCATCGCTTACAAGCGGGGGGTAAAGGTTTTAATGCTATGTTTGCAGTGAGCAGTGTGGATGCTGCAAAGCTGTACTATGAGTCGTTTAAAAATTTGCAAAATGAGACGGACAAAAGTAAACGATATAATGTTGCCACTATTTTTTCTTTCGCGGCGAATGAAGAACAAAGTGCGATAGGTGAAATTCTCGATGAAAGTTTTGATGTTTCAGCTATGGATAGTAGCGCCAAAGAGTTCTTAAGTTCAGCGATTGATGATTATAACGCAGCGTTTAAAACCAATTTTGGTGTTGATAGTAATGGGTTTCAAAACTATTACCGTGACCTTGCTAAGCGGGTTAAAAACCAAGAAGTGGATTTGCTAATTGTAGTGGGTATGTTTTTAACTGGTTTTGATGCACCTACGTTGAATACTATGTTTGTCGATAAAAACTTGCGTTACCATGGTTTAATGCAAGCCTTTTCTCGCACTAATCGTATTTATGATGCCACAAAGACCTTTGGCAATATTGTTACTTTTCGCGATTTAGAAAAAGCCACAGTTGATGCTATTACTTTGTTTGGTGACAAGAACACCAAAAATGTGGTACTGGAAAAAAGTTATAAAGAATACATGGAAGGCTTTACCGATATAGCAACAG
>JAGLUC010000452.1 GCA_023134955.1 Methylococcales bacterium
TTAATAAATTCTCTGGCAGTTAATAAGCCAATAATACCGCTTCCGATAATGGTGATTTCTGAGCTAGAAGGCATGGGGTTTAAAAAATATAGATAGAGTGATGAGTGTGATTTTTAATTAAATAGATTGACTTTAATTAAGCCATTTGTGGTAGTCCATCAGTGTTATTTTGACAAATTGACTGCTCTTAAGCTCTCCTCGTCTGATGAGGGCTATATCCTTTTACTATTTTTCAAGCTAAGGTTTTCGCGTTGCAATTCCTTGATTCCGCTTTGCTGCATCTATCCACCAAATCGTTTATTGAAGTATTAGTATACAGCAGCTGAATAAAGCTTAGATAGCTTGTTTTTTTTGCACAAATATAATCTTAATAATAGGGCGTTACTGTATGTCATTGAAAAATAAGCGCTAATAAATTATTACTAATGCTTGTAAGGATTTGTCTTAACTGTTATTATTCGATTGCAAATTATATTTATATAAATTTGTTCTATATCACAAAAATAATAATACTAAAATCTCTGTGAGGGGGAATATATGATTAATAAAACAAAAATTGCACTTGGCGTTGCCGCGTCATTAGCATTAGCTGGAGCTTTGGTTTCGCCACAAGCATTAGCGCAAACACAAGCAGAAAAAACAGCGGCTTTAGAAGCCCAAGTTAATCAAATGTCAAGCATGATGCAAGAAATGCAGGCAGAATTAAGCCGTGTTAAAACGGTTGCTGCTGATGCTGCCAGCACTTCTAAAGTGCAAGAGCTGGATCAATGGATGGCTTCAGTCAGAAATGCACCTGCTCAGGCATCGGCTAAAGATCATCAGATTTCATTTCGTGGTGGTTGGATGCATTTTAATGATAATCGTAATGGTACTGGAACTTTAGGTAATACTGGCACTGCTCTTAATAATTTAGCATCTGATAAAGATGCATTTTATTATGGTGGTGCTATTGATTTTAATGTGAATAATGACTTATTTGGAATGATGGATGATGTGTCATTCGGTATGGAATTGGGGCTTGAATATGCTCATCTTGGTAATAGAAGGGTCAATGGGCTTGGTATAGTTCATGGGACTGGTAATCAAACACTTGCAGATGTTAACCAATTAAGAATTAGTATTTCACCTAAACTTAAATTCATGCATGGTAGTAAATTAAGACCCTGGTTAATTCCTATTGGTTTTGATATTAATATCATCAGTCCTCCTTCATCTGCGATTACTGTATTAAATACAGGTATGCAGTTTGGTGCAGGGGTTG
>JAGLUC010000453.1 GCA_023134955.1 Methylococcales bacterium
AAACAACATGCACTTTTGAAAAAGCATGGTTATCACGTATCGATAACTAATGAATAATATACTTTATATATTATTTTAAAAAAAATATTATAAATATTTAATAAAGCCAATACATCCCCATCGTTCCCACGCACCGGCGTGGGAACACAGGCCAGACGCTCCAACGTATATAAATATATGGAATCAAGCTGGCTGCCTTCTTGAAATACACCCCATTGTCCCCATGCTCCAGCATCAACAACACAAAACAAACGGAAAAAACCATTAACGTGCTGAGAACAAAAATCACCCGCTTAAAAAACCACCAAGGCTTTATGAAGTATTTTAAAAATACCTCTTGGCTTTTAGGTGAAAAAATTATGCGAATGGTGGTGGGACTTTTTGTAGGGATTTGGGTGGCTAGATACTTAGGGCCTGAACAGTTTGGGCTTTTTTCTTACGCCCAAAGTTTTGTAGGCCTTTTTACTGCTATAGCAACTCTAGGGCTTAACGGCATAGTTGTACGAGAATTAGTAAAAGATGAAAGTAGAAGAGATTCCCTCATAGGTACTGCTTTTTGGCTTAAAGTTATAGGGGCGCTTGTTGTTTTAATCATACTGGCTATTGCCGTAAACTTTACATCAAATGATAGTTATACAAATATTTTAGTATTTATCATCGCATCGGCTACGATATTTCAAAGTTTCAATGTGGTTGATTTTTACTTTCAAAGTAAAGTGATGAGTAAGTTTGTAGTCTACGCAAACATCATCTCTCTACTGCTAAGTAGTATAATAAAAGTGCTACTTATCCTAAATGAAGCCCCTCTAGAAGCCTTTGCTTGGGTTATACTTTTTGATAGTTTTGTGTTGGCATGCGGGTTTATTTATTTTTATATTAAAAACGATTTATCGGTTTTGAAGTGGAAGTTTAATAAAATAGTAGCCTATAGTTTACTAAAAGATTCTTGGCCTCTTATATTTAGTGGAACTGCATTAATGATACAAGCTTATATTGATCAAGTTATGATAAAAGAGATGATTGGAACCATTGAAGTTGGATATTATAGTGTAGCTATGAGATTGATTGCAGTTTTTGGTTTTATTCCTATGTTACTAAAAAGTTCACTGTTCCCAGCTATTCAAAATGCAAAAAAACAGTCTGATGAGCTTTATCAAAACAGATTATTAAATTATTATCGATTTAATTTTTTATTATTTTTAATTACGGCAATACCCATATTTATATTTGCAGAACAAATAGTAATTTTACTCTTTGGTATAGAATATAAAAATGCTGGGGTTTTATTGGCTTTGATGACAAGTAGATTATTATTTGCAAATATGGGGGTTTCTAGGGGGGCTTTTATATTAACCGAAAATCTTATGAGATTTTCCATGCTTACTATGATTTTAGGTACTATTACAAATGTACTATTAAATTATCTATGGATACCAGAATATGGTGCAAAAGGTGCAATAGTAGCTACGATATTTTCATTTATAGTTACGGTGTTTATAGTAGATATATTTTACACAAAAACAAGAAAAAATGTACAGCTACAAATAAAGAGTATGCTTACATTTTATAAAATTAATATAAGGAAATAAAATTGGGATTAATTGCAAGAGTACATAACAAGCTTATTAATATGCTAAATGATGAGAAAAGAAGTAGTTTTTATAAAAAACTAATTGGAAATAATGATTTGGTATTTGATGTTGGGGCTAATCATGGAAATAGAGTTGGTATATTTGTAAAGCTAGGTGCTAAGGTTGTTGCTGTAGAGCCAAATCCAAAATTAGCCAAAAAACTATTAAAAAAATATCATTCAAAAATTAATGTTGTTCAAAAAGCAATTGGAGATAAAGATGGATTTGTAGATTTATACATTAATGAGGCAGATGTTTTATCAACAACTTCAGAAGAATTTATAAAAGTTGCAAAAGAAACAGGTCGGTTCGGTGAATTGTCGAACAAATTCAATCAAAAAGTTAAGGTGAAAATGGTTTTAATGCAAAATTTGTTTGATGAATACGGGTATCCGAAATTTATTAAAATCGATACCGAAGGATTAGAATATAAAATTTTAAAGACATTGCAAAACAGTATGGTTAATGGAATATCATTTGAGTTCGCAATCCCTGAATCACGAAAAGATATAATTTTAAGTATCGATCATTTAAATGATATTGGATATAAAAGTTTTAATATTAGTTTTGCAGAGTCTATGGAGATGATATCTTCTAGCAACATGAGCGCTATTGAAATAAAAAATTTAGTTAATATTCTTCCGGATATGTGTTGGGGTGATATTTATGTATTTAATAAAAAAGAAGGGAAATAATGTTTATAAAAACATCATACATAAAACGAAAATTAAGAGGCTTGTCGTTAAAAATATTTAATGCTATTGAAAATAATGGCAATTGTAATTTTGATAAGAATGGGGAAGAAGTTTTTATTGATAATCTTCTGAGCTCATTTAAAAATGAGGGAGGGGTAAAGGTAGTGTTTGATATAGGAGCAAATATCGGTAAGTATTCTAAAATGATTGTTAATAAATCAGCTAATATTGATATAGATTTGCATCTTTTTGAACCTACGAAAATATGTTTTAAATCGGCAACAGAAAAATTTAAAAATAAAAAATATATAAAGTTAAATAATTTTGGGGTGTCAGATGAAAGCTCTACAGCTACGATTTATTATGATAAAGAAACAAGTGGGTTAGCCTCTCTTTATCAAAGAGATTTGGATAATTATAATATGGAGCTCAATAAAAGTGAAGAGGTTGTATTGAAAAGATTGGATGATTATATAGAAGAAAATAATATTCAGCATGTTGACTTCATAAAGATAGATATCGAGGGTCATGAGTTAAAGGCATTTGAAGGGTTTGGGAAATATTTAAATAGTAGCTTTATAGATTATATCCAGTTTGAATATGGTGGAGCAAACTTAGATTCTCACAGTAGCTTAATGGAAATATATAAGCTTCTAAATGATGGCGGATTTAAGATAGCAAAAATCATGAAAAAAGGCTTGGAGGTAAGAGAATATACCCCCTATATGGATAACTTTAACTATTCAAATTATGTAGCAGTATCCAATAAGGTATAAAATTAAATGTTAATTTTTCTAGCAGATGGACAGCTTGGAAATCAGATATTTCAATATATGTTTTTAAAAACAATTCAAAAAAATAATGAAGCTATCATAGTGTCTGGTTTTGAAGAGTTAGTAAAAGTATTTGAGATAGAAGATATAGTAAATCTAAATAAAAAAAATAGATGGGTGAGAGTTTTTTTGTTTAGGATAATGAAGCCGCTATTAACATTTTTGAGTGATAAAAGTATTGTTTCATCTGTTTTAATAAAGCATGAGAGAGTTCTTGGCGATTATAGGCGAGAGTCATTGATGTTTGATACGAAATCAGGGGGGGTAACTAAAGTAACTTTTGTTAAGCTTGGTTTTTTTCAAAGTGAGAGTTTTTTTAAAAAAGAAATGGCGAGGAAATTAAAAATTAAAAAATTATATCTAAGTCAAGCAGTAAGTTTTTTGAGTGATATCCCTAAAAAAAATCATAAAATTTTTATCCATATAAGAAGAGGTGATTACAAAAGCTTTACTATTTATGGGGAAAGTGCATTATTACCATTGGTTTATTACAAAGAGCAAATAGAGTGGTTTTTAGAAAACAGAAAGGATTGTTTTTTTATATTTTTAAGCGATGAGCCTGAGTTTATAGAAAAAGAATTTAAATATATAGACGATAAATTAATTTCAACTGAAAACCATTTTGGAACGGATTTAGCTATAATGACGCTGTGCGACAGCGCAATACTTAGTCCAAGTAGCTTTGGGTGGTGGGGTAGTTACTTGATGAAAGATAGAGATGTTGTATTTGCTCCTAAATACTGGCTGGGGTTTAATCGTGAGGTAGAGTATCACCTTAACGGAACACCTTGCTATGCAAAAGAGATAGCAATATGAAAATACTTCACTATATATCAGCTTTTTCATTACCCTCTGAAACATTTATCTATGATCTGATTAATAACCTAGAAGACAACGGAAGCGATAATTATATACTAACTCACAATAGACAGCTCGAAGATGAAAGGCCTTTTTCAAAAGTTAAGGTTATATATGAAAAAGTATCTTTTTTAAAAAAGGTATATTTTAAACTTGTTGATAATTGGGGCGTTAGAAACAAAAAAGATGTATTAGCATATATTGATAAATTGAAACCAGATGTTATACATGCTCATTTTGGAACAAATGGAGTAAAAATATATAGATTGCTTCAGATGTTGAATCTAAATATCCCACTAGTTATCTCTTTTCATGGTACAGATACAACAATGTATCCTTTGCAATATAAAAAATATAAAAAAATAGTTCAGTCTATTTCTAATGATGAAAGAGTTGTTTTTAGCTTTCCATCAGAATTCCTAAAGTTAGAATTTCAAAAGAATTTTGTTTTAAAAAACAATACGAATCAAATTGTTTTGCCAAATAGTTATAATAAAAATTTTAATGCTGAAAATAAAAAATATTTTCAAAATAATAAAGCATTAAAACTTATAAGTATAGGCAGGTTGATTAGCGTTAAAGGATTTCAATATTTAATACATGCGGTAAAGATTTTAAAAAAGGATTTGCCAAATATTGAATTAAAAATAGTAGGAAGTGGAAGCGAGATGTATAGCCTCCAACTATTGATTGAACAATTAAGTTTAAATAATGAGATAAAGCTCATTGGAGTTGTTAAGCATAATGAAATATCAAGCTTATTATGTGAAAGTGATATATATATACAGCCTTCAATTGTGGACAAAAAGACAAATCAAACTGAATCGTTTGGTGTGGCAGTTGTGGAAGCTATTACTTCTGGTCTACCTGTAATTGTTACTGATGTGGGTGGTTTACCTGGTACCGTATTGGGTGGTTGTGAATTTGCAAAAATTATTGAACCTGATAATGCAAAAAGTATTGTAGATGCTGTCTTGGAAATGGCAAGGAACTGCAGTGATAATATTGTATTTAGAAATAAAATAGAAGATAAATATTCACAAAATAAACAGTTATCTAATTTATTAGAAATATATAAGCAGGGAAAGAAAAGAAAGGTTAAAAAAATTTATAATAGTGTCAATTTTGATTCCAAATCGTATTGGGAAGAAAGATATAGAAATGGGGGGAACTCTGGAGCAGGTAGTTATAATGCCAAAGCAGAATATAAAGCCAATATCTTAAATAAAATCATTGAAAAATACAAGATTAATAAATTGATAGAGTTTGGTTGTGGTGATGGAAACAATTTAAGGTATTATAATATTGAGTACTATACAGGGATTGATGTTAGTAAAACGGCTATTGATATTTGTATTTCAAAATATAAAAATGACAAAAAAAAATCTTTTTTATATTATGAACCAAGCTTATTTAAATCTGGTGGATTAAAAGTGACATTAACTATATCATTTGAGGTTATTTTTCATTTGATTGAGGATGATGTTTTTGAACTATATCTGTACAATTTATTTGATACTTCAAGTAAATATGTTTTAGTTTGTTCTAGTAATGATAATAATATGGACGATAGCGCCAATCATGTTAAACATAGAAAATTTACAGACAGCATACCAAAAGAATTTAAATTAGTAGATGAAATCATTACTCCTCAGGAAGGTGAGTTAAAAGGTTTTTTTTCAAATTTTTATTTATTTAAGAGAGTTACATAAATGAAAATTTTTTTCATTCAAACTGCATCGAAAATAGATTATGTAGTTAATAATGATAAAAATATTTTAATTAATTTAACATTTGAACAAATAGTAAAAAAGTATAGTTTTTTTGGCTTTATATCTTTATTTGGTATTAATGATAAAATGTTATTTACTGGTAGTGATTTAGATTTTTTTTCAAATGTTACAAACTCGAAATTTATACAAACAAAATGGGCAAATGAAAATAGCTTTAAATATAGTGAAGAAAATTGGCAAAAAGAGATTTTGGCTGCTCAAATTGAATATTTTCAACCCGATGTTATATATACAGGGAATCATGGGTTATTTACACAAGAACTTAAAAAGTATTTACCAAAAGTAAAACTTTATGCGCTTTGGAATGCTTCACCTATGCAAGAAGGGATAGATCTTAGTTATTTTGATGTAGGATTGACTTTTAACTCTATATATCATGAACATTTACAAAAAAGAGGAATAAAAAATATTGAATACAATTCTTTTTATATAGATTCAGATATAAAAAATAGACTTGAATCTATGAATTTAAATCAAGATATTGATATAGTATTTGCAGGTAGATACTCACCAATGTTTAAAGATAGAAATCAATTTTTATATGATGTGTATGAATACTTTAAAAAAGATTACAATGTTCAATATTTTCTTTTAACTGCTTCAAGATTCAAGGGGCTTATACCCGTGCTCCCATGGAGATTATTATCTGTTTATAATAAGCCTGTATTTTTAGAAGATATGTTTAAGGTATTTAATAGGTCAAAAATAGTTTTAAATACACATAGTAATATTACAGGATCTGGAAAAGGAAATATGCGAGTTTATGAAGCATTAGGAAGTGGCTCTTTTATGCTTAGTGATGATGGTATATATCCAGAGTATTTAGTAGCTGGAGAAGATTTTGTAACATATAAAGATAAAAAAGATATGATTGATAAGATTGATTATTTTTTAAAACATGATAAAGAAAGAGAAGAGGTAGCCTTAAATGGGTACAAAAAAATATCTCAGTACTATTCTACAGATATAGGTTCAAAGAATTTAAAGAAGATATTTGAAAGATACCTGTGAAAATATTACATATAGTTGCTGGTGATTTAAGAGGTGGAGCTGCAAGGGGTGCTTACTGGCTTCATCATGCTTTAATAGAATTTGGAATTGATAGTAAAGTTTTCACAAATAGTAATACAACTCTAGGGGATGATTGTGTCATATCCACAACGCAAACAAAAAAAGATAAACTATCTAATATTTTTAGAATACAGATAGAACAACTTATTGTAAGGCTTTATAAAAATCAAAATATTTTTAGTACTGGAGTATTTGGAATAGATTTTACAAAAATAAAAGAATATAAAGAAGCCGATATTATTCATCTCCATTGGATAAATGGTAGTTTTATAAATATCAAACATTTGAGTAAAATAGATAAACCAATTATTTGGACTATGAGAGATATGTGGCCAATGACGGGTGGATGTCATTATGCTATGGAGTGTGTAAAGTATAAAATAGGCTGTGGGAGCTGTGAGCAGCTTAATCGCAATAGTAATTATGATCTTTCTAAATTTATTTTAAATAGAAAAAAGAAGTATTTACCTAAAATTATGAAGATAGTAGGTATTAGCAATTGGTTAAGTCAAAAAGCAAAAGAAAGTTTATTATTTAAAGATTTTGATATAAGAATTATCTCTAACAACATTGATACTAAAGCATTTTTTCCATTAGAAAAAAAGATTGCTAAAGATATCTTAGGTATAAAAACAGATAAAAAGATAATATTATTAGGCTCTGCTATCTTAAAAGATTTTTATAAAGGGCTTGGAAAATATTTAGAAGCTATTAACCTTTTAGATAATAATAAATACTTTTTATGTTTTTTTGGAAATGTAGATAAAAGCATTGGTGATAATTTAGGATTTGAATATAAAAATTTTGGTTATCTAAATGATAATATTTCATTACGACTTGCATATAGTTGTGCTAATGTATTTGTAGCGCCAAGTTTGATGGATGCATTTGGTAAAACATTAGCTGAATCTATGTCTTGTGGTACTCCTGTAGTTTGTTTTGATGCAACAGGTCCTAAAGATATTGTTACACATAAAAAAGACGGATATAAAGCTAAGCCTTTTAAAAGTGAAGATTTGGCTAGTGGAATAGTGTGGGTTCTTAATGCTGATAATTACGATGAACTTTGTCAAAATGCTAGAAAAAAAGTTTTGAAAGAGTTTGAAGCGAAAGTGGTGGCAAAGAAATATATAGAGTTATATGAGGGTATATTAAATGACTGAGCTACACAATGAATGGAATAGTCTAAAACAAAAGATTCAAACTAAAGAAATTAAAATAAACATCAAAGATAAAATATAAGGGGTCTGACCCTGAGGGATCCCCATGAAATTTAGAGCTCCCTGTCGCTGCCGTGTCATACCCCTTCATCATGAGATTGCTTCGGTCATTTTATTCCCTCGCAATGACGTGTTTTTTTCCGAGTATTAAATGGAAGAAAACGGCTACTTGAAATAAATAAGGAAAGGTCTGAAGCGGAATTGCGTTTGCTTGATATTTTAAAAAGTTTTTCTTTAAGAAAAGAATGTTGGTTATAAATTTTCTGCAAGTATCATGCATGACATGTAAATTTATTTTTATTAAATGCTAGATAAATTTTCTGAGAAACCACTAAAATCTAATATTGTTACTACAGAAAAATTACTTGAGCTTGCTAATAAATATAATATTCAAAGGTTTGTATTTGTTAGTAGTTGCGCGGTATGTGGTGATGCTCAAGAAGATGAAGTATGTGCGCCAATTATCTCTAATGGAATTATTAAATTAAAAATCATTCAGGATTTTTGTAAAA
>JAGLUC010000454.1 GCA_023134955.1 Methylococcales bacterium
GGAACCGATGACTCGAAATCCCGTATTACACTTCGTTTCATACGGGCTACAATATATGCTAATAGAAGAATGTCGAAATACCTGCCAGAACTTTTGGAACGATTAATATATTCAACTTTACACTGTCCCCAGTTATTCTTTTAAAGGCTAAGTTAAGAAAACTTATATGCCAGCAATAAAGCCGGCTTCTTTGATGCCTGCAATAGCACTACGTTCATCCTGATCGGATATATCACCACTAATTCCAACAGCACCAATTATTTTATTGTCCTCATCACGGATTAATACACCGCCGGGAACAGGCATAACTTTGCCAGCCGCTATATTAACTAAAGCATTCATAAAATCAGGGCGTTGTTCAGCAACGACAGCTAAACAACGAGAAGACATACCCATATTGACAGCACCCCAGGCTTTTGCAGTGGCAATATCCAATTTCAAGATAGTCGCTCCATCTTCTCTTTGCACGGTCTTTAGAAGACCATTTTCATCTAAAACAACAACGGTTAAAGGAGCCAGATTTAATTGTCGTGCTTTTGCTAATGCACTATGGATAATTTGATTTGCTTTTTTTAATGTTAACACAGACATTATTTTTAACTTTTATGTAGTAATTTAGTATTAATTATAGCGCTAAAATTAAAAACCACATGATGAAATTGGAATTTATAGACAAGAAACTTGTTTTAGGTAAAAGTGTCTATAAACAACTTGAGACCTTTGCACGAAAGAATGGCAAAAGAACAATAGGATAAAGCTTTACTGATTGAGGCAGGAAATGCAGCTAATAGCGAGCTATTAGCAAATTTTCTAACGAAAATCAGTAAAATTTTAGACATTTTTATTCGTTATCTCTTTCGTGTAAAGGTCTCAACTTGAGATAAAAAATATTGATAGGTCATTCAAATGAACAAGAATTTTAAAATATTTTCAATAGCAATTGGTTTATTAATAACAGGTTGCGCTTCACAAACAGGTTGGTCTCCAACAGTAGACCCTTATGGTGATCCAAATGCTTATCGTTTAAACCAAGATCTTGAAGAATGTAGACAATTAGCATTACAAGCATCAGGTGGGACAGCTAAGCAAGCAGCAACAGGAGCGGTTGTTGGCGGAGTCATCGGTGCAGCATCTGGTGCTGCTTTAGGTGCGATTTCAGGTGATGCGGGTACAGGGGCTGCATATGGCGCAACTATTGGTGGTATAGGTGGTGCAGCTAAACAAGGGTTTGAAGCTGAAGGTAGTTATAAAAAAGCATATAACAAATGTATGCGACATAGAGGACATTATCTTATTAATTAGAAGTCAACTGGGTTGGCTACGGCATTATCCGCGTAATTAAAAAAATAAAAGAAAGTATAAGAAATAAGTAGAAACCATCTGCCATCAGCCTTATAAGAGGTATGTTTTTTTAATTTTGATTCTAAAATAGAAAAAACAGCAATAGGCTTGACATGAACTCTTCTAACCTTTAAAAAGGTCGACTTAAATTTAGTTTAGGGATTACTGGTCGTCTATTTCAAGCGATTGTGTTTACAAATTTTAAAGCCTGGTTTTGTTGATGAACGACACGATTGAAAAATTGTGTGGCCTGGCTATATAGCATTTTTGACAATACTTGCTCCAGATTTTTGTAATGATAGCCATATGAGATGTTCACTAGTGAAGTCTGACTATATCTTAATAATAAGAGAGGAAAATAATGTCTGTACTAGATGTAATTAAAGATCTGTTCTGTAAAATTAGTGCTGGATTATCAGATTCAAAGCAAGAGTCTAATAGTGCTGAGCCAAAAGTTGAAGAAAAAAAACAGCCAGTTGCTAAGGCAAAGGTTGAGCAAAAAAAAGCAAAGCCAGATGTTAAAGAAACAAAAGCACCTAGAGCAAAGGCTGAGCCAAAAAAAGCAAAGCCAGCCGCTAAAAAAACTAAAGCCCCCAAGTTACAGGTTCCTGAAGATTCGGCATTAAAACGTCATTTCATTTCAACATTACAAATGGAAATTGAAGCAGATATGCCTCCTCGCCCCACTGATCTGGCATTAAAGCGTCATTATGATACTGAGGTACAAGCAAAGCTTGCAGATGTACTAAAATAAAAATTGAGAAAACTGCATAAGATGTGCTTCCTTTCATTAGCACATCTTATGCAATTGTTTAACTTAAAAATCGTTTAGACTTTCTAATATTATTTAAGCCAGTTCCTTCAATAATCTTTGATAAATCCCACCAAAACTACCATTGCTCATTAATATAAAATGAGCACCAGAACTGGCTTCTATTTTTAATCGTTCAATAATGGTATCAAGAGTTGTACAAATTTCAATATTATCAGCATATTGCTTTAACTCAGACAAATCCCAATCTAAATCTTCTGGTTGATAAATAAGCGCAGAATCAGCTTTACACAAAGAATTTGCAAGTGACTGGGTATGAATGCCTAGCCGCATCGTATTAGAACGTGGTTCCACAATAGCAATAATTTTACTATTACCCACTTGTTTGCGTAAGCCATCTAAGGTTAATTGAATAGCAGTGGGGTGGTGGGCAAAATCATCATAAATAGTCACACCATTAATATTGCCGATAACCTCCATGCGGCGTTTTACGTTTTTAAACTGTTTAAGTGCTTGAATGGCATCAGCAGCAAGTATTCCTACATGCTTAGCTGCAACAATAGCCGACAAGGCATTATAGACATTGTGTTGCCCCGTTAAAGGCCAGTCAACCGTCCCTTGCTCTTCTCCATTAAAGATGACTTTAAATTGACTGCCATCAGCTTTGCTTAAAAAAGCTTGCCATTGTGCATCAGCATCAATAGCGGTTTTTGCAATAGCTGTCCAGCAACCCATTTTTAAAACATCAGCAATATTTCTGTCATTCTCAGGCGCGATGATTAAACCATCACCAGGAATAGATCTGACTAAATGGTGAAATTGTTTTTTTATAGCATCCAGATCATCAAAAATATCAGCATGATCAAATTCAAGATTATTTAAAACAGCCGTTCTAGGGCGATAATGAACAAATTTTGAGCGTTTATCAAAAAAAGCAGAATCATACTCATCTGACTCAATCACAAAAAAATCAGATTCACCTAAACGAGCAGAAAGTCCAAAATTTAAAGGAATGCCGCCAATTAAAAAACCAGGTTTAAAGCCTTGATGCTCTAAAATCCACGCCAACATACTGCTAGTCGTGGTTTTACCATGAGTGCCAGCAACACCAAGCACCCACTTATCTTGTAAAACATGCTCAGATAACCATTGGGGGCCAGAGATATATTTAAGTCCACGGTTTAAAACCGCCTCAACCTCCTCATTGCCACGTGAAAGGGCGTTACCAATCACTACTAAATCAGGTTTGCAGTCAAGATTTTCAGCCTTATAACCATTCATTAACTGAATGCCTTGCTGCTCAAGCTGGGTGCTCATGGGCGGATAAACATTTTGGTCAGAACCGCTTACTTTATAACCCAGTTCTCTGGCAATTAAAGCAAGTCCCCCCATAAAAGTGCCACAAATTCCGAGGATATGAATATGCAAAGGCTGATCATTGTTCACGGTATTTAAACTCATTAGTTACTCTTTTTTTTATCGTCTTTAGCTTCAACTTTATCATCAGGTGTTTGTTTACTGGCAGCTTGTTGCAAAATTTTAACAATATGTTTAAATTCAGTTTTTTTAGCCTTATCAATCACAGAAATATCTTGTTTATCTTTGGCATTAACATCAGCACCAGAAGTAATGAGTAATTTAACCAGAGCTTCATTACCATAAATTACAGCATCCATCAGTGCAGTAGAGCCTAAGTTGTCTTGAGAATTAACATTAGCACCGTAAGAAAGTAACACCTGCACCACACGAATATTGCCATTAAAACAAGCACCCATCATAGCAGTACGCCCAGTCGCCGTCTTGGCATTAACATCAACACCATCCGCTAATAAGGACTTAACACGCTCAGTTTTACCTAAAATAGAGGCATAAAATAATTGATCAACATCAGCCGCAAAGACAGGTTGAATAAAAAAACTGAGTAGGAATAAGACTTTAATATTCATTGGGTAGGGTTTAGTTAGTTTTTAAGGGCGATTCTAATAGCCCGTCAATGCAAAATAATACCAGCATTCAGGATAATATAAAAGGGGTCAGAGCCCTTTTATAAGCATAGCGACTTAGCTTATTGATTAATGCTTGTTGCTAAAAGGGCTCTGACCCCTTT
>JAGLUC010000455.1 GCA_023134955.1 Methylococcales bacterium
TTTATCTATAGGAATGGCAATAGCTACCTTAATAATCAGCAGGTTTTGGGTAGTAGAATTAGCCATTATTTATGATGTTTTTTCTATGAAAAATAGGTAAGTATCTAGTATGCTTAAATAAATAAAGTTACCCACAGAACCTGTGGATAACTCTGTGCTTTAATCCTTTTTAAGTAATCTTAATGTCTGCTTTAAAGGATGTTAGTTAGATTGTTGAAATTTAACGAAAAACAAACAAGCTATTTATTTTCAATGACATAGAAGACAATAGTAATAACCCTATTTTTTTAGCTATTTTTTTTCTTAACCATAATTAGAAATGTGTATAAAGCCCAACCTATATTCCTTTCTTTAATTAAGGCTTAATGAATTTAAGGGTCATTCTGTCACTTTCCCCAATCGCCAAGTATTTATTTTTATATAGTTGTTTTAAGCGTAATGAGGGGGGTAACGTCCAAACACCTTTTGCATAATTTGTTGTATCTTTAGCATTGGCATTAAGTTCTGATTTATCCACAAATTTAAAGCCTGCTTTTTCTGCCAAAGCAATAACATAGGATTGTTTGACATAGCCTGATTTAGCCAGCGGATCTTGATCCGAACCTTCCAGACCTCGATGCTCAATCACCCCCAGTATGCCACCTTGTTTTAAACTTGCATAAAAAGCTTTAAACACGGTTTCTGCTTGATTATTTTTCATCCAGTTGTGAATATTGCGAAAAGTGAGCACTCTGTCAGCAGAGCCTTTAGGCGAAATATTAATTTCTTCAGGAGGATGTAGCGCAGTCACAATAACCTTACTATAAATATTTGGTTCAGCCTTAATTTTAAGCTTAAACATCTGTAAGTTTTTTGTAAAATAGGCAACATTTGAATTAACTGAAAAATGAGCGGTGTATAGTTTGCCTGATTCTTTAAGGTAAGGAGCTAAAATTTCTGTATACCAGCCTTTCCCCCCAGGCCATATCTCAACAACCGTCATATTTGCTTTAACTTCAAAAAAACTCAGCGTTTCTTTAGGATGACGGTATATATCTCTATTTTTATGCACTTTAGAACGGTGACTTCCGTCTATGGCTTGTTGTAATAAAGTCTTTTCATCTGCCTGAATGACAGTAGCTGACAATAATAGCAAACTTAATAATATGTAGTGTTTCATTAGAGTTACCTATGAGCTCAGTCTTGGAGTATTCCACTGTTGCAACAAACTTAATAGTGCGAGTGCTATAAATGCCACTAAAGTCCAGCCAGGAATACTAAGCCCTAAAAATGTCCATAATATATCTGCACATTCCCCAGTGCCATTGAGCATTAATTTAATGGTATCTAATAGCGGGAAGTTTTCAAATACATATTCAAGCCCAGGGCCACATTCAGGCACTTCATCAGGAGGTAGATGTTGTATCCACACATGACGGATAGAGATAGCGGCACCAGCCAGTGCGGTAATAGTGCCCATAATTGAATACACTTTTAAACCACTGGCTTTAGGATTATGAATAGCAGCAATAACAAAAACTAACCCGGTGACAAGTATGGCAATGCGCTGAGAAATACATAAAGGACAAGGCTCTAGTTCTTCTACAAATTGAAAATAAGCACCCGTGGCTAGCATTAAAAAACAACTGATAAAGCCTATTAAAAACCAGATGCGCGGATTAAACTTAATTAGATTCAACATGATTAACTTCTTTTTTAAATGCTTTAATTTCCCTGGAAGGGCCCAATACCACTATTATATCGCCAGCATCCAACTTATGGTCTATTTCACCCAAAGTAAAATGCAGCTCTTCATCTAGCTCTTTGTCAATGACTCCAAGCAAGACCAGATTATGTTTTTCACTAAGTATTAAATCATTAGTATATGTATTTTCTAAATAGCTATTATTAGGGATGATAATTTCAGCAACGTGTAAATCATGTCGACCAAAAACAGTATGGTCAATAATATTAGTAATATCGGGCTTTTTAATTAGATCATAAATTTTCTGACCACAAATTAAATAAGGGTCAATAATTTTATTAGCTCCCGCAGCAATTAGCTTTTCTGCTGAATTAAAGCCTTCAACAATAGCAATAATATTTAAATCCCCATCAATAGCACGGGCAGAAAGGGTTAAAAATACATTTTCAGAATCATTAGGAAGAAAACAGAGCAGAATATCTATATCTTGACCAATACCAATTGAGATAAGTTCTTCATCATTACGGAAGTCTATGGATATGGTTTTAAATTTTTTTTCTTCAGCTAATGCAGCTAATGACAAATCAGGTTCAACCACTAAAATATCATACTTATCCTTGTCAATTCGTGATATAGCTTCAAAAGATAAGGGGTTATAACCAAAAACAGCAATTTTCTTCATAAGGAGCCTCTGATCAAGTCAGGGACGAAATAGATTGTATTTGAAATGTTCAAATACAAGGCGTAAATTGCAGATAATAGCAGGCTATTATTAAGATTTACAACGCAGAAGTTGGACATTTCAGGTGCAAGGTATGAGTTCATGGCTTGATCAGAGGCTCCTTAAACTATTTCCCTTTTTCAGGCTACTTTTGCTTACTTGATCCTGAAACAGCTCAATTGAACACTCTCTACCTAATAGTACAAGAATATCCTGTTCTTGTAATTCAAAGTGTTTATCTGGATTAAAATAGAAATGCTGGTTTTTTACTTTGTAGCGATTTCTATGTTTTTGGTGCTTTTTATTTGTGCTAATAATGCCAACTAAACTTAATCTACGGTTAATAAAATCAAACTCACCAATTTTCATATTGACTAATGAAGAGCCAGGATAAATGACTAAACTCTCCATTGAAACTTGTTTTTGATTTTGTAAAATACCTAAAATAGCCTCAAAAGCAACAGGCTGACCAACAGACTCGGCTGCCAGTAAGCCTGCAATTTCAAAAGGCTGGATAACATGGTTAGCACCAGCCTGGTACAGTTTTTTAACATTATCTTTTCTATTGGCTCTGGATATAATATTGATCTCAGGATTTAAATATCGACTGGTTAAAGTGATGTAAACATTGGTCACATCATTACCCGTAATACACAAAATAGAAGATGCACCTCTATTGATACCTGCATTAATTAACACAGAGTTTTTACTGGCATCATCCTGTATGGTGAGAAATTGATTTTGCCTGGCTAGAAAAATATTGTCTTCATCCTGATCGATAATGATGAAAGATTGTTTGTCTTTTTCAAATTGCTTGGCTACTTCCTGACCCACTCGACCATAACCACAAATAATAATAAAATCTTTATAGCGACTTAATTCGGCATGAATTTTATTGGCACGTAAGGTGTGCATCTTGTCGTTAAATGCAGTGACAATAATTGAGGTAAAGAAAGATAAAACCCCAAGACCAATCAGAATAAGGGTAACTGTTACCAGCCTGCCACCAATAGTTTGAGGAGTAATATCTCCATAACCGACTGTTGAAATAGTTACGATTGACCAATAAAAAGCATCGTATAAATGTTGAATATTGCCGCCGCTATTGGTGTTCTCAAATAAATAAATGGCAATGCTGGAAATAAAAACCAGAAAACCCATGAAAATGGCAAGAGTGATAAGTTCAAAACGCTTGCTTGATAAAACATCAGAAAATATTTTGATGCTGTTGGAATAACGAAACAGTTTAAATAGACGAAAAATTAACAGTATTCGTAAAATTCTTAAAGGTCGATAACTTGGAAGAATGGCAAGCAGGTCGATAATCGCCAGCAATGAAAAAACATATTCAAGTTTTTTGCCAATAATTTTTTTTAAAGTTTTTAATAAACTGAAATGGGTATTTAAATATTCAGATTTTTCAAATTCGTTGATGATAATCAGGTGGGAGTTAGAATAAACCCAGACTCTTAATAAATATTCCGAGATAAAAATAAAAACCACACAACGTTCTAACATTTCACCTGTATTACTCAGAGGGTGATCCACGGTATAAACCAGTGAAAAAACACTTAACATCACTAAACAGATCATAAAAAGATCAAAGTATGACTTTATTTTGCTTTGAGGGTTTTCCAGCAAATCGTAGAAAAAACCTTTACCAGCAATATAGCGAGGTGATGTTTTTAATAAGTAAGCAAAATAGACAACTGTTCT